>JAYKHC010000130.1:0-8768 GCA_035285465.1 Cyanobacteriota bacterium | reverse complement strand
AGCACCTCGGTGAACTGGGGCGCCAGCTACCTCACCCACGACCTTTACCAGCGCTTCATCCGACCATCCGCAGGAACCGGGGAGCTGCTGATCGTCGGGCAGCTGGCCTCCGTTCTTCTGGTGATCCTCGGGGTTCTCACCGCCCTGGTGAGCTCTAACATCGGCACCGTTTTCCGCCTGGTCATCGCGATCGGCACCGGTCCGGGAGTGGTCCTGGTGCTGCGCTGGTTCTGGTGGAGGATCAATGCCGCGGCGGAACTGGCCGCGATGCTGGGAGGTTTTCTGGTGGGGTTCAGCACCTCGGTGGTTCCGGTGCTGCGGATCGACGACTATGGCCTGAGGCTGCTCACCACCACGGCGATCACGGCCGTGCTCTGGGTGACGGTGATGCTGGCGACACCACCGGAGAGTTCTTCGGTTCTGGAGCGTTTCGTGCTTCAGGTGAAGCCGGCCGGCCCGGGTTGGACCCGCTGGCGAGACCGTACCGGGGTGGAGCCGGAGGAAAGTCTTCTGGATCTGGTCATGCAGCTGGTGCTCAGCTGTGGAGTTCTGTTCGGTGGCCTGCTTGGAATCGGCGGCTTTCTGCTCAAGCTGACCCTGTGGGGTTGGGGAGGCCTTCTGGCTGCCGTGCTGTCGGTTCTGGCTCTTCAGCAGCGTCCGCGGCTGCAGGCGGCGCTGCGCGGGCGATGATGGGACGAGGCGAACAGCCCTTCCTGCCCGTGCAATTCTTCCGCTCCACCCTGCTGCCGGCGGCCATCGTGCTGCTGTTCGCCCTGGCCCTGTTCGCCGTGAGTGCCCGCATCTGGCTGCCTGGCGACATGGCGGCTCCGGCGCCGATGTCCTGAGCGATCAACCGCCATGGCCTCCCGCGATGAGCCCTACCCAGAGGCCGTCCCTGCACAGGGTCAGCCACGGACGTTCACCGGTCCCTACGACGAATCCAGCCCGCATGAGCTCTCGCTCGACCCCGAGATGCTCGCCCAGGAGCTGGCCCAGGAACTCCTGGGCGACCCCCTCGATGAGATCGAACCCAACGACCCTGCCGCTGCCGATGTGGCCGCTGAGTGTGATCTCGGACTGGCGCTGCTGCGTCGCGCCGGTGATGACGGCAGCCACGACGACCGCATGCAGGGTCTGCGGATCTTCTGTGAACACCGGGACCCTCGGGTTGTGCCCCTGCTGCTGCCCCTGCTGAGCGCTCCCTGCCCCATCCATCGGATGAGTGCGGTGTACGCCCTGGGACGGAACCCCAGCCCCCTGGCGGTGGAACCGCTGCTCAGCCTGCTCGCCGGGGACGACAACGGCTACGTGCGCAAGGCCGTGGCCTGGAGCCTGGGCAGCTACCCCGATGCTCCGGTGCTCAATCCCCTGCTGCGCTCCCTGCAGGTGGACATCGCAGCAGTGCGCCTGTGGGCCTCCAGCTCTCTGGCCGAGGCCGGAGCCACCGGACCGGCCAAGGCCGACCTGGCCGCCGGCCAGCTGCTGCTGACCCTGCGGATCGACAGTGAACCGGCGGTGCGCAGCAACAGTGCCTGGGCGCTGGGGCGGCTGTACGCCGATCTTGTGGAGCCCCGCCAGCGGGAGGTGGTGGAAACCCTCGTGAACACGATGCTGAACGATGCCGACCCGGGCGTCAGGGATGAGGCACGACTGGCGCTGGAACAACTGGAGAGCCCGGAGGTTCTTGATCGACTTCAGACCCTGGTGGATGAAGGCCTGCTGATCTGAGCCCCGGCCGACAGCGGGCGCAGCTAACCTGTTCAAGAGTCTTCACGTTGTGGGCCCGTTGTGGGATGGAACAGCAGACCATCCGCTACCGCATTCACCCGAATGGGCACGTGGAGCAACTCGTCGAAGGGGTGAAGGGATCATCCTGCGAGCCCCTCACCGAGGCCATCGAAGCTCGACTCGGGACTGTGCTGCAGCGCCAGCCAACCCCGGAGGCCTATGTCGCCGCGCCCATCCGGCACAACGCCTCTGCGCCCATCGAAATCACCGCCTCCTGACCTCTTGACGTCACTCCCCTGAACCCATGTCGCACTTCAGCACCGTCAAGACCGAGCTCCGCGACCCGAGCTCCCTGGTTGCAGCCCTGACCGACCTGGGGCACACCCCCAGCCAGGGCGACAGGCCGGTGCGGGGCTACCGAGGTCAGACCCTCATCGCCCAGATCACCGTTCCCCAGCGGAACGGCGCCGACATCGGCTTCCGCTGGAACGCCGAAACGGGCAGTTTTGAACTCGTCACCGATCTGGACCTCTGGCAACAACCCGTTCCCATCGAGCGCTTTCTGGCCCAGATCACCCAGCGCTACGCGCTTCGTTCCATCCTGGCGGCCAGCCAGGATCAGGGATTCCAGGTTGCCGAGCAGAGCCACAACACCAATGGCTCCATCGAACTGGTGGTGACCCGCTGGGCCTGATGGCCGACCCCTCATCGGCCTGGACGGCCGCGGCCGGCTCCCCCGGCAGCACCCCCACCGGACGGGAACCGCTGCTGGGGGGAAAGCTCCGTCAGATGGCTGTCTGGGTTGATGAGCCTGCCTGCATCGGCTGTCGCTATTGCGCCCATGTGGCCAGCAACACCTTCCTGGTGGAGGAGACCTGGGGTCGTTCCAGGGCGATCCGCCAGGACGGTGATACCACCGAACGGATCCAGGAAGCCATCGAAACCTGTCCCGTTGACTGCATCCACTGGGTGGCCTACGAGGAGCTACCCGCGCTCCAGCAGCAGCTCGACCAACAGGACATCCAGCCCCTCGGCCTTCCCAGCCCGGCACGACGCAGGCGCACCCTGTCCCGCCATCAGCCGGGGTGATGGCCGAGCGGTTGCTTTGCGGGAACACCCACCGGACGTGGAAATCCGGAAGGGCAGCGGTCCGTGGGCTCGATTTCCAGCACATGGCGGAGGCCGCGAGCCGCTGGCAGCTGCCTGGAATGCACCCCGACCAACCGGGCTCGCAGCGGTCTGAGCGCCCGCTCCAGCCCAGCGCTGTCCGCGTCGGTCCAGATTCCCCGATAGAGCAGTGCCCGACCTGCCGGCCTGAGCAGGGGCACCAGATACTCCGCCACCACCGGTGCCTGTGCCACTGCTCGGGCCAGAGCCACATCAAAACCGGCTCGGCAGTCCCGCTGATGCCCCGTCTGCTCGATCCGCTCGCAGCGGAGGCTGATCCGCTCAGCCAGGCCGATGGCCTCCGCCATGGCACGAACCGCCTCCACCTTGCGAGCAACGGAATCCACCAGAGTGAGCCGGGCCCCGGGGAAGGCGATGGCCGCGGCCAGTCCGGGGAAACCGCCACCGGTTCCCACATCGATGATGCGCAGAGATTCGCCCGATCCGGCAGCGGCATCCCGACTGATCATGGGCAGCAGGGGCCAGAGGCTGTCGAACACCTGCGCGATCCAGAAGTCTTCGCCTTCCACCAGACGGGTGAGGTTGCGCCGGCTGTTCCATTGCCGCAGCTGAACCTGGAGCATCTCCAGCTGAACCAGCTGACCGGGAGACGGGGTCCAGCCCAGGGCCTGCCAGAGCTCCTGCGAAGGCTCGCTGAACACACTCTGCAAATCGGCGGCAGCGGCCATGGGTAACGGGTCAGCGCGCGGTTCCTAGGATCCACCAACTGCGACACTCTCGCGCCGCCCGTTCCGGCCAGTGCCCTTGGTTGGCCCCACCCATTACCAGCTGTTGCGGGTTGAGCCCGATGCCAGCCGGGAACAGCTGCGACAGGCGTTTCGAAGCCTGAGCAAGCGTTTCCACCCCGACACGACCGACCTGCCTGCGGCGGATGCTGAACGAGCCTTCCGCCAACTGCAACAGGCCTATGCCGTGCTGAGTGACCCCATTTCCCGTGAGCGCTACGACAGCGAACTGTCTCGCCAGAAACCGGCCGAGGCCTCGCCGGGACCGCTGCGGAGGATGCCCAGCCCGGAGGTGCGGCGAGACCTCTCGGGGGGGGAGTGGCTGGCTCTTCTGCTTCTGGGCCTGGCCCTGATGTTCAGCCTGGTCCTGGGAGTCGGTCTGGCCCTGGCCCGCGGCACGGCTCTGGTGCAGTGGCCCTCCTGGTGGGGCAGCCCCGATCCGGTCGTGACGCTCGTTCCCGGGGTTTCGTCCCCGTCCCCGTGATCCCTGCAGCCATGCCAGCCCTTCCCGATCCGGCCACCCCCCTGTACAACCACCCGCTCCCTGCACTCGAAGCCTGGCTTCGCAGCCTCGGGGCGGTTCAGCGCCCTGGACATCCCTGCCTCTGGGACCTCCAGCACGACGGCTGGCAGGCCGAGATCGAGCTGGAGGTGGAGGAGCTGGCCGTGCGCTGGACCCAGAGCGATCAGCGCAGCCTGCGTCAGTTCCCCTACGGACTCTCCCGTAGGGACATGGAGGCCGCGATCCTGGCCGGCCCCTAGTATCAGGGCAGAGCTGGCACGATCGGAATACCATGGAACGATTCAATCCCAACCGCAATCCCAACCGGCGATCGAAACGTTTTCTGGGGCCTGAAGACCTTCCCCACCGTGGAACGCATCGGCCTCGTCGTGGACAGGCTTACGGAGCAGACCGTGAACTCTTCGCGGAAGGACACTGGCAGGCTATCCGCGCCCAGCTGGAGCAGCAGGGCTGGAACCCATCCCAGATCGACCTTCTCCACGAGCAGCTCCGCCAGGGATGGCCGCTCTCGATGGCCAGGCAGAACGTCAGCAGCCTGTCCGGAAGCTGTCCGCTGAAGGCGCGGGTGGATCCCTGATCGGCATCAGCGACCGGTTTCAACGCTCAAGCGTTCAAGGGGTGCCAGCGGGGGAAAACAGGAACCGCACTCACCGCAACGCCCGATGGCGACGCTCCAGCCGATCGGACAGCCCCAGATGCTGCCACTGCTGCGCCAGCCCCTCGGCACAGAGGGGTGCCAGAGGCGGCAGTTCCGCCAGAACCGGAACGCCGCTGAGCTGCTCCAGGGTGCGGGGGTTGTCCGGGTGGAGGGCACCGTTGAGAACAAGCCCCAGCAGGGAGATCCCGCGGTTCTGCAGCGCCTCCACCGAGAGCAGCGTGTGGTTGAGGGTGCCCAGGCCGCTTCTGGCCACCAGCACCACAGGCAGCTCCCAGCTGAGCAGCTGGTCGATCTGCAGCCAGTCACGCCGCAACGGCACCAGCAGGCCTCCGGCTGTCTCCACCACCAGCGCCTGATCACCGGCAGGAAGCACCAACGCCTCCGGCTCGATCTGCACCCCATCAAGCTCAGCCGCCCAGTGAGGAGAAGCGGGCGTGGTGAGCCGATAGGCCTCTGGAATCAGCCGCTCAGGAGCAAGCTGCAGCAGCCGGCACACCGTGGCGGAATCCCCGCCGTCGGGTTCCGGGCCACTCTGCACCGGCTTCCAGTAGCGAGCCTTCAGCCCCTGCACCAGCAGAGCACTCACCACGGTCTTGCCCACGTCGGTGTCGGTGCCGCACACCACCAGGCGCATGCCATCCGCGTCGCTGGCCTGAACGTAAACCTGAGCGCGGCCCGCCTGCCAGGTCTGATCAACGGCGGATCCCAAGCAGCACCAGCACCTCCCAGGTGGTGGGACCACGCGGCCAGTGGCGCAGCAGGCGCCGGAGCTCTGATCCGCTGAGGGATGCCGAGGTGGTGGCATCGGCCCCGATTGCTCGCATCTGACGCAGAAGCGCCAGACCCCGGCCCGGGCGGCTGAACCGCAGTCGCTGCCGGTGCAGGATCCGGAGCTGGTCGCTGGCGATGCGGATCAGCGACTCGGACGAGGGCAGGGGTAGGGCGGTGCAGGGCACACCCGAGCCGACGGCAGCCTGGTGCCACTGGGGAAAGCTGCCGGAGGTGGGAAGGGCCAGAGCCAGCACCCCACCGGAGCGCAGGCTGCTGCACCATCGCGCCAGCTGGCCTGGGGGATCATCCAGCCACTGCAGGGCAAAGCTGGAACTGAGCAGAGCCGCCTGCTCCAGCCCCTCCGGCAGACCCCGGTTGAGGTTCCAGATCAGCTGCCGGCCGCCGAGCGGATTGCGGGCCAGCAACGGCGCCGAGAGGTCGATCTCCAGCGGGCTGCGCTGCAGCAGATCCGGCCGGAGCTCGGCAGCGGCCTGCACCACGGCGCCACTGCCGGCACCCAGATCAGCGCAGGGCCCTTCCGGAATCGGCAGGGGTTTCAGCATTCGCACCAGCCGCCAGGCCACGGCCCGTTGCAGCGGAGATCCCCCGGCATAGGCGGCCGCGCCCGCCGCGAAGCGGGCCCTCACGCGGGCGCTGAACGGCTCAGGCATCGGAAGGCCTCACGGAAGAGCCCCCAGCCAGCCGAACAGCATCGGCGCGAGTGCCGGGGTCTGCAGCAGATGGCCGGCGGCGGAGAGCTGGAGTCGATCGGCATCCGGGAGCGCATCACGGAGCTCCCGCCGCGCCTCGGGAACCACGATCCGATCGCAGCCCCCCTCCACGATCAGCACCCTTGCCTCGGGCGGGAAGCCTGCAGGCAGTCCCGTGGTGCCGCTCAGCAGGCGCAGATCCTCCAGCAACAGTCGCCGGGCCTCGGCCTGGATCGGATGATCGCCGATCCAGGGGGCATCAGGATTCCGGGCCTGGGGTGCGGCGGCCTGAACCATGAAGCTCTGAAGCATCGCCCTGGCCTCCCCCTGTTGCAGCGACTGCTCCATGCCCGTGAGTGCAACGCGCAACCGGCGCCCGGCGGGGCCCTCCGGCACGAATCTCCCGAAGCTGGCCAGCAACACCACCGCCTCGGCCTGAGCCAGCAGCGATGTCGGCAGCAGGTGCAGACCCAGGGAATGCACCACCAGCACACGCCGTCCCTCCGGCTGCCAGGCCGGCATCGCCGGCGGCAGCCCCCCATAGCCCCGCTCGCCGGGGCTCCAGCTCCAGCCGTGGCCAGCTGCAGCAACAGCAAACGGTTGCCAGCCCCGCTGGTCTCCGGCCCAGCCGTGCATGGCGATCAGTTGCAGGGTCATCACAACTCGGGGGGAGGGCCCAGGGCCTCCAGCAAGCGTGGCAGGGTACCGACCGGGAGGGTGTGCCGCAGCACCAGGCGCAGCCGCGCCTGCCCTTCCGGCACCGTGGGCGGCCGGATCGCCACGCTCAGCAGCCCCGCTGTCTCCAGCCTGGCCTGCAGATTCAGAGCCCGCTCGTCGCTGCCCACCAGCAACGGCAGGATCGGCCCCTCTCCAGGCGGCCGGGGCCACCCGGCCGCCTGGAGCCCGTCACGCCAGCGCCGGGCCCGCTCCAGCAGCCGCGGGCCCGGCGACCGTCCACCGCGCTCCTGATCCTGAAGCCAGTGGAGCGAGGCCAGGGCACCGGCGGCCAGGGGCGGGGCCAGGGCGGTGGTGTAACGAAAGGCGCCACTGCTCTGCAGCAACCAGTCGATCACCAGCCCATCGGCGGCCAGGAAGGCCCCACCGCTGCCGAAGGCCTTGCCCAACGTGCCGCTCACCACAGCAATTCCGGCCTGGCCATGGCTCAGGCCGCGCCCTCCGGCGCCGAACACCCCCAGGGCATGGGCCTCATCCACCAGCAGGGGGGCCTCACAACGCTCACAGAGCGCCGCCAGATCAGCCAGCGGCGCCGTGGATCCCTCCATGCTGTAAACGCTCTCGCACAGCACCAGCAAACGGCGACCGGGCTCGCGGCGGCGGACCGTCTCCAGGCCGCGCTCCAGCTGATCGGAGCCGTTGTGGGCGAAACGGCGCAGCTGAGCACCGCTGGCCCGCACCCCGGCCAGCAGCGAATGGTGGATCATCCGATCGGCGAACACGATCGTGTGGCGATCGGCCAGGGCTGTCACCGCCGCCAGGTTGGCCTGGAAGCCGCTGGGAAACAGCAGAAGCCGCTCACGGCCCAGCCAGGCCGCGAGCTCCTGTTCCAGCCGTTGATGCACCGGCCGGCTGCCACTCACCAGCCGCGAGGCTCCGGCACCCAGACCGCTGACCGCCAGTTCGGCTGCCGCGGCTGCCAGCACGGCCGGATGGCGGCTGAGGCCGAGGTAGTCGTTGCTCGCCAGATCCAGCAGGGCGTGCTTACCGGCGGGAACCAGCCCGGCGTCGCCGCAGCCGCTGTCTTCCTGGTCACAGGCAAACACCCGCAGGCGGCGCTGCCTCTGCAGCGGCACGGAGACAAGTCGCTCACGCAGCGACTGCCGCCAGGAAGGAGGGGGGGGCGAAGTGGTCAGGGCGCCAGGCGCCGGCAATCATGACCAGTGTGAACCCTGCATCCCGGGATCCCCACCATGCCCTGGTTCGTGAAGCTGGAGGAGGGAATCGTGGACAAGACCCGCTTTGATGCTGCCGTCCCCGCCCATCTGACCTGGTTGCGACAGCTGAACGCAGAGGGACACAGGCCGATGAGCGGCTACTGGGCCGATCGGGTGGGCTGCAACGGAGAAGGGGCGGGGGGGATGCTGATCTTTCAGGCGGCCTCCCTGGCGGAGGCGGAACGACTGGTCCGCCATGACCCCCTGATCCAACAGGGCTGCGTGCGCTGGGTCCTGCACGAATGGCAGCCGGTGTTCACGGGAACCGGCGCTGTTGCTCCGGGGGAGGGTGCAGCGTTCAGGAATGAAACAGAAGCACCAGCCCGGAATTCAGCTGATGGAACTCCCGCTCCTCCCGGCTGAGGTCGAGCCCCATCTGCAGGCCTTCGCGAAGGGCCTCGTCATAAGGAGGAGCCGGCGGAGGCTGGCCCGCATTCCACAGCGCCGCGATCCCCACCGGGGTCGCATGCCAGCGGAAGCGGGGCGTCGAGCCGATCTCCGCCTCCCGCAACG
>JAYKHC010000129.1:0-2988 GCA_035285465.1 Cyanobacteriota bacterium | reverse complement strand
TCGCGAAGGGCCTCGTCATAAGGAGGAGCCGGCGGAGGCTGGCCCGCATTCCACAGCGCCGCGATCCCCACCGGGGTCGCATGCCAGCGGAAGCGGGGCGTCGAGCCGATCTCCGCCTCCCGCAACGCATCTTCCAGCAGTTCGCGGATCGCCATGGCTCCCGATGGGTGTCCGCAGCTTCGGCCCGGCCGTGCCCCCAGGCAACGGGCTGAGAGTTTTCGTGATGAACGGCGGCCGCCACTACGGTGCCAGCCATGAACTCGCTGCCCCAGTCCATCGCCCTCGTGCACGAGTGGTTCACACCCCGCAGTTCCGGCGGCTCCGAACAGGTGGTGCAGCAGATCGACAGGCTTCTGGAAGCAGGCGGGAGCAGGCCTGACCTGTTCGCCCTGGTGGATGGGGAAAGCCGACGTCGCGACAGCTGGCTGGAAGGCAGAGACATCCACACCTCCTTCATCCAGCGACTGCCCTGGGGGGCGAGCCATGTGCAGCAATACCTGCCCCTGCTGCCGCTGGCCATCGAGCAGTTTGATCTCAGCGGCTATCCCCTGGTGCTCAGCAGCAACCATCTGGTGGCCAAAGGGGTCCTGACCGGCCCCGATCAACTGCATCTGAGCTACGTCCACACCCCGGTTCGGTACGCCTGGGATCAGATGCACCCTTATCTGAAGCATTCCGCTCTGGCACAGAATCCCCTTCTCGGTCCTCTGATCCGCTGGCAGCTTCATCAGCTGCGCCAGTGGGATCGCGTCAGCAGCGCCAGCGTCGATGTGCTGGCGGCCAATTCCCGCTTCACAGCCGCTCGCATCCGGCGTTGCTGGCGACGCACGGCCCACGTGATCCATCCCCCCGTGAACGTGAGCCGGTTCCGCTGCGATCGGGCCCGCGGCGATGCCTACGTGAGCGTGTGTCGGCTCGTGCCCAACAAGCGGGTGGATCTGGTGGTGGAAGCCTTCAACCGCATCGGGCTGCCCCTGGTCGTGATCGGCGACGGCCCCGAAAGGGCACGGCTGCAGGCGATGGCCCACCCGAACGTGCGTTTGCTCGGCCACTGCCGTGCCGCTGAAATGGCCGACTGGCTCGCTACCTGCCGGGCGTTCGTGTATGCAGGTGTTGAGGATTTCGGCATCGCTCCCGTGGAAGCCATGGCAGCCGGAGCTCCCGTGATCGCGTATCGAGCCGGCGGCCTGCTGGACACTGTCCGCTGCTGGAACGCAGGGGACCCTCGACCCACAGGACTGCTTTTCCCGGAGCAGACGGCCGCCTCTCTGGTGGAAGCCCTGCGCCACTTCGAGAGCGGGCGGTTGTGGCGAAACCTTGCGCCGGATTCACTGCGCGACTGGGCTGAGACGTTTGCTCCTGATCGGTTCGAGCAAAGTCTGGGCAGTCTTCTGGAGCGCAGCTGGGAACGCCACACACGCCGTCTGGCCAGCAGGGGGCTGTGCCTGTAAGCCGAGTGACCAGCATCGCTGGCAAGGCTCCAGAACCAGAATTTAGTGTGAAGGAGATTAAACAGCTTCACCGCCACCCTTCCACCCACCAACCGGTCACCCCTGACCGCCCACCCATCGAGCAAGCGCCCTGACCCTCGCAGCCCTGCCACTGAATCGGCCTCCGCTCAGTGCGGAACAGTTGATCGACCTGCAGTCGCGTCGATCCAGAGTGCTGAAACGTACTGGGGATATTGTTTTTTCCCTGGCTGTCCTTTCACTCGGATCGCCGCTTTATCTGGCCCTGGGGATTCTTGTCAAGCTCACCTCCCGAGGGCCGGTGTTTTACGTCCAGCAGCGGGTCGGACGTGATTACCGAAGCTTCGGGGTGATCAAATTCCGCACCATGCGTCGTGATGCTGATCAGGTGCTGGGAACACTTCTGGCACAGTCTCCTGATCTCGCCGAGGAGTTCTGCAACGATTTCAAGCTCAAGAACGACCCACGCATCACCCCCCTCGGGCGATTTCTGAGGCGCTCCAGCCTTGATGAACTCCCACAGTTCGTGAATGTGCTCAGGGGAGAGATGAGCGTCGTCGGTCCCCGCCCGATCGTGCGCGCCGAACTTCAGCGCTATGGCCATCGGATGGACGATGTTCTCTCTGTTCGTCCGGGGTTGACCGGCCTGTGGCAGGTGAGTGGCCGGAACAACCTCAGCTACGACTCAAGAGTAAGGCTTGATCTTCGTTACGCACGCGTCAGGAATTCCCTGATGGATCTGAGGATCATCTTGCGAACCGTCGGCGTGATGTTCAACCCAGCTGATCGCGGCGCCTACTGATCATTGTATCGACTGTCAAGCGATTAACGGCTCCAACACTTCACGTTTCCAACGCTCCAGCCACATTTCCCTTGTCGCACAACTCGTGTGGCCTCACCTTCAGGAGTCGCGAAAAGATGGGGGATACCCTTGGCCATGGCCTCCGACAGGTTAGGCGGAAGGGAAATCTTGAATGTTAAAGAATTGCCAAGGGGAATCCGAGCGATATCCACCCAACTCCAAAAAGACGGCCTTTTCTGCCTTGGCTGATGGGTCAGTAGACGTACGTTTGCGAGCTTGCGATTCTGGATGTCCTCAGACAACGTCTGCCACTCAAGACCTGCTGCCATCATCAAGAAAACGATAAGGGGATCATCTCTTAGTCAGATTGCAGCGTCCAGGACAGAACCAGGGTTCTGAGCCAGGCCAAATGTCCCGAGCTCGCCAACCACGAACTTCCCTTCAAGCCTCAAGGCTGACACCAGGCAGCGATCCCCAGCCCAGGAACACCTCAACTGACCCGATCTTCGCAGACCGCCTTAGTTACGACAACAATGGCTTCGGGAAAGAGGCATCCCTAGCGATCTCTCTGCCTCTGCTGATTCTCTCACGCCAACACGCCCCAATGTCCCAGGAGGCAAGCAGCCAACCCCGCCACCAGCCACAGCAACCACAGACGTCCGCTGAGCTTCAGAATCCTCTGTACGGCGGCCGCATCCGCGGGCGGCTGGCCGGCCG
>JAYKHC010000128.1:0-3518 GCA_035285465.1 Cyanobacteriota bacterium | reverse complement strand
CTCTGTGGTGAACTATGCCCTGGATCGCCTTGCCGATCTGGGAATCAACCATGTTTTTGGCGTACCCGGAGATTATTCCTTTCCCATTAATGATGCGGTGGAAGTTCACCCGCGCCTGCAGTGGGTGCCTTCGGCCAATGAATTGAATGCGGCCTATGCGGCGGATGGCTACGCCCGTCGCCGTGGTGCCGGGATCGTATGCACCACCTATGGCGTGGGCGAACTCAGTGCCCTCAACGGTCTGATGGGCGCGATGGCCGAGCGTCTGCCTGTGTTCCATCTGGTGGGTACGCCCAGCCTGCGGATTGTGCGCCAGGGGCTGATCTGTCATCACACCCTGGGAGCTCGTTTCTACGAACGGTTTGAAGCGATTTCTGCTGCCGCCAGCTGCGTGAGCGCCAGGCTCACCCCGGAGAACGCTGTGATTGAACTGGAGCGGGTGATTGACAAGGCTCTGGAGGAATCCAGGCCGGCCTATCTCACCTTTCCCATGGATCTGGCCCTGATGCCGATCACCGGTACACCCATCCAGGGGGCCCCGATCGGCGCCATCCACCAGCACGTCAGCGTGGCATCCGAACGGGAGGCTGTGCTTGATCTGTTGATGGAACGCATTGCAGCGGCAGAGCGTCCGGTGGTGCTGCCCACGATCACCTTGCGCCGCTATGGGCTGGTGGAAGCGTTTGGGGCCTTCCTCAGGGCCTCAGGGCTGCCCTATGCCACCACTCCGATGGACAAGGCGGTGCTGAGCGAAGACCATCCCGCTTTTCTGGGCATGTACAACGGCGCTCGCTCCACTCCAGCAGAGCTGCAGGGCGTGGTGGAAGACGCCGATCTGCTGATCGATATCGGGGGTCTGGTGACGGAGGATCTCAACACCGGCCTCTGGAGCGGGCGGGTTGATTCCCGTCGCATGGTGTCTCTGTATGCCGACTGGGTCCAGTCCGGCGATCAGGTGTTCACCAGCGTGAGCATCAGCGATGTGCTTTCCGGGCTGACCCGTCGGTTCCAGGCCGCTGCACCGCGCACGGCAACCTGGGGGGACGATCGCCCGGTGCTCCCCCAGCCCCTGCTTCCTCTCAGCGGTGCCGGTGAGCAACCCACGGGGTCAGCGAGCTTCTATCCGCGTCTGCAGCGGTTTCTGCAGCCCACTGATCTGCTGGTGTCCGACACGGGCACCTGTCTGCTGCAGCTCAATGCGATGCGGCTTCCCGGCGGCGTGGCGATGGAGAGCCAGACCCTGTGGAGCTCGATCGGCTGGGGCACGCCTGCCGCCCTGGGATGTGCGCTGGCGGATCCCGATCGCCGTGTCGTTCTGGTGACCGGTGATGGAGCTCATCAGCTCACGGTGCAGGAGATCGGGGTGATGGGCTTCACCAAGGTGCGGCCGGTGGTGATCGTTCTCAACAACGGCCTCTACGGGGTGGAGGCGTTGATCAGCGAAACCGGGCATGCCTACAACGACCTGCCTCCCTGGCGTTATGCCGAGATCCCTGCTGCGCTGGGGTGCAGCGGCTGGTGGTGCGGCCGGGCCTCAACGGTGGCGGAGCTGGAGCGGTCTCTTGCGTCCATCAATGCCCATGAGGGCGCCGCCTACCTGGAGGTGTTGATTCCAGCCGAGGAAAGCCAGCCGCTTGCGAAGGAGGTGATCGAAATGATGCACCAGACAGCGACGCCGATACCCGCGCGTCAGGGCTTCGAGCCCTGTTCCTAGGCCGCCGGCCACTCCTGCTCGGGCAGCGCCACCCCTTCCTGTCGCAGCGCCGCTGAGAGGTTCCAGACCCTGAGCATCAGTTGATGCCAGGCGGTGATGGTTTCGAGCTCCAGGGCCATGGGTGTTGAAACAGCCTGGCGCAGACTCATGGCCGCCTGGAGAGAACACTGCGCCTCATCCAGATCAGAGGCCAGTGCCCGGCGGTCTTCCGAGGCCATCACCCGATCGGGGCAGAGCTCGATCAGCAGCTGGCCCCGGCTGAACCAGTAGCGGAAATCTCCGATCAGTGAACCCAGCAGGGATTCGAGCAGGTCACCAGCGGGCTGCTGACCCGACGCGGACGAGGGAGAGGGACTGTCCATGGCTGCAGCCTAGGAACGCTGCGTAGGATCCGATTGCCGCCCTTGCACCAGCTGGCATCTGTGTCTGTGACCGCCGTCGCCCCACCCGTGCAGCTGCCCAGAACCAGCGAAAGCGAGCCGTTGCTCCGCATCCGCCATTCGATGAGCCATGTGATGGCCATGGCCGTGCAGAAACTCTTTCCCCAGGCCCAGGTCACCATCGGTCCCTGGACTGAAACCGGCTTCTATTACGACTTCGACAATCCCGATCCCTTCACCGAGACCGATCTCAGGGCGATCAGGAAGGAGATGATCCGGATCATCAACCAGAAGCTGCCTCTGGAGCGGCTGGAGGTGAGCCGCACCGAGGCGGAGGCCCGCATCCGTGCCCAGAACGAGCCCTACAAGCTGGAGATCCTGGCGGGCATCCAGGAGCCCATCACCCTCTACACCCTGGGGGAGCAGTGGTGGGATCTCTGCGCCGGCCCGCACGTGGCCAACACCGCCGAGCTCAACCCCAAGGCCTTCGAGCTGGAGAGCGTGGCCGGTGCCTACTGGCGCGGTGATGAAAAGAACGCCCAACTGCAGCGCATCTACGGCACCGCGTGGGAAACCCCGGAGCAGCTGGCGGAATACAAACGTCGCCGGGAAGAGGCGAAACGTCGCGACCATCGCCGCCTGGGAACCGATCTGGATCTGTTCTCCATCGAGGATGAGGCCGGTGCCGGGCTGGTGTTCTGGCATCCCCGCGGCGCCCGTATCCGGCTGCTGATCGAGGAGTTCTGGCGCCAGGCCCATTTCGAGGCCGGCTACGACCTGCTTTACACCCCCCATGTGGCTGACATCAGCCTCTGGAAGACATCAGGCCACCTTGATTTTTACAACGAGAGCATGTTCGGGCCGATGCAGGTGGATGAGCGGCAGTACCAGCTCAAGCCCATGAACTGCCCCTTTCATGTGCTCACCTACGCCTCCACCCTGCGCAGCTATCGCGAGCTGCCGATCCGCTGGGCTGAGCTTGGCACCGTGTACCGCTACGAGCGCCCGGGCGTGATGCACGGCCTGATGCGGGTGCGTGGCTTCACTCAGGACGACGCCCACGTGTTCTGCCTTCCGGAGCAGATCAGCGACGAGATCCTGGCGATTCTGAACCTCACCGAACGGATTCTCTCCACCTTTGATTTCCGCAGTTACGAGATCAACCTCTCAACCCGCCCGGAAAAATCGATCGGCGAGGACGAGGTCTGGCAGCTGGCCACCCAGGGCCTGACCGAGGCTCTGAACCGCAAGGGCTGGGATTACCGGGTCGATGAGGGCGGCGGTGCGTTCTACGGCCCCAAGATCGACGTGAAAATTGAAGATGCGATCGGCCGGATGTGGCAGTGCTCAACCATTCAGCTCGACTTCAATCTGCCGGAGCGCTTCGATCTTGAATACGTGGCCGCGGACGGCAGCCGTCAGCG
>JAYKHC010000127.1:0-3716 GCA_035285465.1 Cyanobacteriota bacterium | reverse complement strand
TCACCGGCACCCGCTGCGCCCTCACCGTGGTGCCCCGCGGCCTGATGGGCACGGCGGCCAACGGCGAGCCGGTGGAGCTCTGGGGTTTGTGGAACCGGCGCCAGTGCACCAAGTTCAACGGCGTGAGCTACATCGTGCAACGCGGCGCTGAAGCGGTGTATTCACGCGAAGGCCAGGCCCAGGTGAAGGCCCTGATCGCCTTCTACATGGAGAATTCGGCGATCATCCGCCGCGAACTCACCGCTGCCGGCCTGGAGGTCTACGGCGGCGAGCAGGCCCCCTATGTGTGGATCAGAACCCCCGCCGGCGTGGACTCCTGGGGGTTCTTCGATCGGCTGCTCAGCCAGGCCCACGTGGTGGGAACCCCCGGCAGCGGCTTCGGCGCCGCCGGCGAGGGCTACTTCCGCCTCTCGGCCTTCAACAGCCGCGACAACGTGAATGAGGCGATGCGGCGGATCCGGACGACGTTGGCGGTCTGAGGTCTGTCATCCATCACGCTCTGCGCAGTGGATGAACAGAGACCGCTGCCAGGGCGTTCAGGAGCGGCAGCTGTGCTGGAGCCTTGTTACCGTCACGAATGCGAGTACGGGTCTTGGTTGAGATGACGCAAGCCTTCCCGAGGCGCAGCAGCGACGTTCCCGCTGGCAGCCCGGGCGGTACCGCCGTGATGGAGAAGGCCCAGGAGCGGGTGCGAAAGCCCTCTCCCCGCTACAAGGTGTTGCTCCACAACGATCCGGTCAATTCCATGGAATATGTGGTCTCCACCCTCCGCCAGGTGGTGCCATCGCTGAGTGAGCAGGATGCGATTGCGGTGATGCTCGAGGCTCATAACACCGGCGTGGGCCTGGTGATCGTGTGTGATCTTGAGCCCGCAGAGTTCTATTGCGAGAGCCTTAAAGCCAAGGGCCTGACCAGTACCCTCGAACCTGAAACCTGAACCTTCAACGCGGCATGCGGTCTGTTCGGCTGCTCACCGCACAGCTGTGGCCAGGGCCCTCCGCCCCTCCACGGGTGCGTGCAGCGCCTCTTCAATCGGCGCGCAGCCGTAGTCCCGCTCCAGCAGGCTCATCACGGTGCGCCCGAAGTCGGAGGGATTCCTGTCAAAAGCCTCAAGACAGATCCGGCCGAAGGTGCTGCCCATGGGCTCGGGATTCCACAGCATGCGGCGAGCGTCCCAGGGAAGCATGCTCATCGGGTTATAGCCCGGTCTGATCAGGCCCCGGTCAAAGCCGTATTGCTCGAGATGGGTGTGGGGCTGCAGGCCGATGAAGAAGATGGCCGGTTCCACCTTGTCGGCACCGAAGATCCCCTCCAGTTCACGGTGATAGGCCACGGTCTGACGGATGGTGTCGGGGCGCTCGTCGATCACGTTGAAGGAGTAGTTCACCGACACGTGCTCTCGGAAGCCGGCTCGCGCCAGCAGCCGGCAGTTCTCCAGAACGGTCCGCAGGTTGTAGCCCATGCGCATCTTGCGAACGAGCTCCTGCGAGCCTGAGGTGATGCCGATCTCGAAGTAGTCCATGCCGGTCGCCACCATCAGCTCGGCTAGCTCAGCATCAAGATTGTCGGCCCGGATGTATGCGGCCCAGCGGATGTCGTCCCAGCCCTCTTTCTGGATGGCGCGCAGCAGTTCCTTGGCGTCCTCGATGTAGCGGCGGGCCGGAATGAACTGGGCATCGGTGAACCAGAAGCCCCGCACCCCCTTGGCATAGAGCTGACGCATCTCGGCGATCACCTCCGCTACCGGATTAAGGCGGACACCCTTCCCCTCCACCACGGTGTAGACGCAGTAGCAACAATTGTGGGGGCAGCCGCGTTTGGTTTGTACCCCCACATAGAAATCTCCTGCTTGCAGATACCAGTCAAGTTGGGGCCAGATTCTTGAAATGTAGTCGTAGTTGCAAGCCGTTTTCTCCATGCCCACCGGTTGCTCGTGGATCAACCCTGGTCGCGGGACTTCTCCAGCCAGATAACAGCGCTCCTGGTCCAGAGAGTCGCCACGGATCAGCTTCTCCAGCAAGGGCTCTCCTTCCCCCACCGACACCACGGTTCCCGGCGGCAGCTTGCGGCCCAGCTGTTCGTAGAACACGCTCACCGCTCCGCCTCCGATCACGGCTCTGGCGGTTGGGTGCCAGCGACGGGCCTGACGCAGGCCACGTCGTACCAGACGAAGATTTCTCCAGAGTTCTCCATAGAAAGCCCCCATCAGCTGGAGGCCACCGATGGCTCCACGCAGTCTTTTAAGAGGATTTCGGGCGTAGAACACCTCGAATGAGTTCTGGAGCGGGTTTCCCCCACGCCCATCCACCGGTGCGTAGATCTGAATATCCCGCCAGCTGAACACCAGAACCGTTGGGCGGAATGTGTCGATCGTGGATCGCAGAATCCGTTCAACATCCAGAACCGGAACGGCGGCCAGATCGAGGAGCTGTTGCGGAAGCTCCGGGAATCGTTTGTGGAGGTGATCGGCCAGATAGACAGGGCCGATCGGGAAGATCGGATTGCAGGGCAACCGCACCAGCAGGACCCTTGATTCAGAGGTGGGCACGGCTGGAGGCATCCGCTTCGGGGCAACCGGTTCAGGGGACCCGGACGCTAACAATGCCGCCGGAGCTGGCGCAGGCAGGATTCGGCGGCGTGGCGAAGCTCGGGGTGAAGGCGGTCGAGCCAGTGATCGTGCACGCACAATCTGGGCTCCAGGCACCAGCCGGCCCGTTCCAGGATTTCGGCAAGTCTTGCCGGCGCCGGCTGAGGAAAGCCGGGGTTGATCACATCGCTGCTGTCGATGCCTCCCAGATCGTCAATTCCGGCCTCCAGGGCTGCCGGCAGATGTTCCAGGGGCCAGAGATTGGGGGGGAGCTGAAGATGAACTTCCTCCGGGAGGATGGCTCGCGCCGCCTCGATCACCGGCAACAGGTCATCACAGTCGCGGCTGCTCAGCGGTTGGGCAGCTGTGGACGGGGGGCGGAACGGTTGCAGGATCACTTCCTGGAGATGTCCCCATTGCTGCTGAATCAGGCTCAGCAATTCCAGAGCCTGAAGGCGCTGGGAGCCTGTCTCCCCCACTCCCAGCAACAGTCCGGTGGTGAAGGGGATCCCCAGCCTTCCGGCCTGTTCGAGCTGGCCGAGCCTCACCGCAGGCGTTTTGCTGGGGGCGTGGGCATGCAGGGCTTCATAGGCGGGGCCGATCCCTTCCAGCATCAGTCCCATCGATGGATTGAGCCGGCTGAGCCCAGCCATCTCCCGCGCCGATAGCGGCCCTGCATTGGTGTGAGGCAACCGGCCGCTGGCGAGGGCCAGCCGAGAGAGCTCCATCAGGCGATCGAACCAGCGCCGGCGATGGGGTGAAGCCGGTGCCACCTCGCCGCTGAGCAGCAGCACCTCCGTGGCTGCTGGCCGTGATTCGAGCAGGAGCTGGGCCTGACGAGGGGTCAGGGCATCCGCCAGCGGATCGACGGGGTCGGGTGGACGTCGGAAACCGCAGTAGCCGCAGGCGTTGAAGCAGCCATGGGTCGGTACGAGCGTGACGCTGGGACTCCAGGTGATCAGGCGCCTGTCGCGTCGGCAGCCCGCCGGCCTGGAGAGAGGGTCACGAACTCCCTTCACCTTTCCCGCAATGTTCCGTTACAGTTGTGAGTGACGGGATTCCGTCCCTGGCGGTTTCCGCCCTTCTGTTCCCTTCTCCTTCGGGAGATCACCTTTCTCGTTCTCATGAC
>JAYKHC010000126.1:0-10928 GCA_035285465.1 Cyanobacteriota bacterium | reverse complement strand
GCGCGTGGTGGCGATCACGGGTCCCAACACCGGTGGCAAGACCGTGACCCTCAAGAGCGTGGGATTGGCGGCGCTGATGGCCCGGGCCGGTCTGTTCCTGCCCTGCAGCGGCACCCCGAAACTGCCCTGGTGCGGCCGGGTGCTGGCTGATATCGGCGATGAGCAGTCGCTGCAACAGAGCCTCTCCACCTTCAGCGGCCATATCTCCCGGATCGCCAGGATCCTCAGGGCGTTGCCCGACGCGGCGGGGGCTGCCCTGGTGCTGCTGGATGAGATCGGTGCCGGCACCGATCCCGCCGAGGGTTCGGCCCTGGCCGCCGCCCTGTTGCAGCATCTGGCTGATCGGGCCCGACTCACGATCGCCACCACCCACTTCGGTGAACTGAAGGCCCTCAAGTACACCGATCCCCGCTTTGAGAATGCCTCGGTGGCCTTTGATGTCGACACCCTCTCCCCCACCTATCGACTCCAGTGGGGGATCCCGGGGCGCAGCAACGCCCTGGCCATCGCCCGCCGACTCGGCCTGGAGGAGCTGGTGCTGGAGCGGGCCGAGAACCTGTTGGCGCCGCAGGGCAGCGGTGACGTGAACCAGGTGATTGCCGGGCTCGAGCAGCAGCGCGAGCGCCAGCAGGAGGCTGCTGAGGAGGCCGCGGCGATCCTGGCCCGCACCGAACTGCTCCATGAGGAGCTTTTGCTGCGCTGGCAGCAGCAGAAGCAACAGAGCGCTGAATTGCAGGAGCAACGTCGCCAGCAGCTCGAGCATTCCATCCGCGATGGTCAGAAGGAAGTGCGCAGGATCATCCGCCGCCTCCGTCAGGGGGAGCGCGGTATTGCTGACAGTCGCGCCCTCGCTGAAACGGCCCGACAGGCTGGCCAGCGGCTCAGGGGGCTTGAGCGGCAGCACCGCCCCACCCCGGAACGCCGCGAGCACCGCGGCTGGATGCCTGTTGTGGGCGAGCGGGTGCGGCTACTGGCCCTGGGGAAGGCTGCGGAGGTGCTGGCCATTGCGTCCGACGGTCGCGAGCTCGTCGTGCGCTGCGGCCCGATGCGTTCCACCGTTGAGCTCTCAGCGATTGAGGGCCTTCAGGGTGAGAAGCCGTCGCTGCCAGATCCGGCCCCGCCCCAGGTGGTGGTGAAGGGTTGGCGGGGTTCAGCCGGCAGTGCCGCCGCTGTACGGACCGAACGCAACACCGTGGATGTGCGAGGCATGCGGGTGCATGAGGCTGAGGCCGCCGTGGAGGAACGCCTCCGCAAGGCCGGTGGCCCGATCTGGGTGATCCATGGCATCGGGACGGGGCGGCTGAAACGTGGCTTGAAGGCCTGGCTCGACACCGTTCCCTATGTGGAGCGGGTGAGCGATGCCGAGCCGGGTGATGGCGGCCCCGGCTGCAGTGTGGTGTGGCTGAAGTGAGGGGGCTGCCTGCCTCGGTGGAGCTCCTTAGCCTTGGGACATCCTTCGGCAGGGAATGATGCTCGCCCCAGCCAGTACCGAGGCGCCGCTTTCCTCCAGGCCGCCCTGCCCTGGGCTTTTGATCCCGGAACAACCGTGCTGCTCGCTTACCCTGCCACTTCCGCTCAGTGGCAGCCTGAGGCTCACCCCAGAGCAGTTCGCCGAGCTGTGCCAGGCCAATCCTGAGGCCGTGCTTGAGCTGGCGGCTGATGGCTCCCTGATCCCTTTGACTCCGACCGGAAGCGAAACAGGAGCCCGCAGCGCCAACCTGCTTTTTCAGATTCAGGCCTGGACGCGTGCCGTCGGGGGCTGGAAGGTGTTCGACAGCTCCACCGGTCTCCGCCTGCCGGACAACTCTGTTCTCAGTCCTGATGTCTCGCGGGTCGACCTGGATCGCTGAGGGTGGTGGAACTGGCCAGTCCCAGCGACGACGGCCCGCGCGGGATCACGGCATTGCGCCAGAAGATGGCCGCCTACCAGCGCAACGCCACCCGGCTGGATGGGTCGCCACACTTTCCCGCTTTGGTGCTGGAGCTCGAGGAGATCTGGGCGGGGTGAAGGAGCTGCAGGCGTGCCAGCCGCAGAATGGCGCGGGCGTCCTCTTCAGGTGGCATCGAGCGGCACCCCTTCGCGGTGGATGTGGCCGAACACATGCCAGCGGGAGCCAAACAGAACCACCTTGCTGATCTCAGGGTCCTGGCCCAGCTGCGCCACGGCTGCGCCGATCTCCGCTCCAGCTCAGCCCAGGGCCGGCAGCTGGGGTTCGGCCTTCGCCGCAGCTGGGGCGGGGGGCAGGGGCAGGGCGTTGCCGTCGGCATCGAACAGACGCCAGCCGCGGGGATCCACATCGAGATGCACGGTTTCGCCCGGGGTGAGCCGACGGTCGGGATCAGCGCGAACCTGCACCAGGTGCTCGCCCTCCGCCAGCCGGCAGGTGAGCAGCTGTTCGTTGCCCAGGGCCTCGCTGTGGCAGACCTCCGCCTTCAGGTTGCGGTTGGTGGCGGGAGCTAGCTGGAGGTGCTCCGGCCGCAGCCCACCGGTGAGCTCCTGGCCGGTCCAGGCCGCCAGCGCCTCGGAAAGGGGGCCATCCACCGCCAGCTTGCGTCTGCCCAGCTGCACCTGAGCCGAGCCGACTGCGCGCACCGGAATCAGATTCATCGGCGGGCTGCCGATGAACTGGGCCACGAACAGATTGGACGGCCAGTGGTAGAGCTCCATCGGTGTGCCCAGTTGTTGCAGCCGGCCGGCATGGAGCACAGCGATGCGGTGCCCCATCGTCATCGCTTCCACCTGGTCGTGGGTCACATACAGGGTGGTGGTTCCCAGCTGCCGCTGCAGCTCCACGATCTGGGTGCGGGTGCCGGTGCGCAGCTTGGCGTCCAGGTTGCTGAGCGGTTCATCCATCAGGAACACAGCAGGCTGGCGGGCGATTGCCCGGCCCAGGGCCACCCGTTGCTTCTGGCCGCCGGACAGTTCCCGGGGGAGCCTCTCCAGCAGAGACTCCAGCTCGAGCACCGAGGCCACCTCCGCGATGCGCCGCTCGATCTGCGCTTCCCGGGAGGAGGGGAAGCGCAAGGGCCGGGGCAGCGAGCGGCTGGACCGATGCAAGGTGTCGAGCAGCAGCTGAACCGGGGTGCGGGGCCTGCTCCTGCGCAGCCCGAAGCCGATGTTGTCCGCGACAGACAGGTGGGGATAGAGGGCGTAGCTCTGGAACACCATGGCCACATCACGCTGGGCGGGGCGCAGCCCGGTGACCGGTCTCTCATCCACCCAGATCTCCCCCTCACTGGGGTGCTCCAGGCCGGCGAGCATGCGCAGCAGGGTGCTCTTGCCGCAGCCGGAGGGCCCCACGAGCACCAGAAACTCACCGTCAGCGATCGTGAGGTCGAGGGTCTGCAGCACGGTGACCGGGGCATCACCAGCTCTCCGGGCCGGGTAGGTCTTGCTGATCTGCTGGAAACGAACCTCAGCCAATTCGGCATCCCAACAGAGGAATCCTAGGGTTGGAGGAATGGCCAGGCCCAGGCTTCGGGCCTGGAGGACCGTGTCTCCGCGTTCTCTTCTTGCAATTCATTGATCAGGCCAGGATCTCCGTCCGGGCAGGGCGTGGCGGCGATGGCATCGTGGCTTTCCGCCGCGAGAAATATGTGCCGGCCGGGGGGCCCTCCGGTGGAGATGGTGGCCGGGGTGGCGATGTGCTGCTGCGGGCTGATGCCAACCTGCAGACCCTGCTGGATTTCAGGTACAGGCGGCTGTTCGAGGCGCCTGATGGTCGGCGTGGTGGTCCGAACCGCTGCAGCGGGGCTTCCGGGGCCCCGCTGACGATCGGGGTGCCCTGCGGCACTCAGGTCCGTGATTGCCGCACCGGAATCCTGTTCGGCGATCTCATCGCAGCCGGGGATGAACTACTGGTGGCGCTTGGTGGTCGGGGTGGCCTGGGCAATGCCCACTACCTGAGCAATCGCAATCGGGCACCGGAACGGTGCACCGAGGGCAGGGAAGGGGAACAGTGGCTGTTGCAGCTTGAGCTCAAGCTGCTGGCTGATGTGGGCATCATCGGCATGCCGAATGCTGGCAAGAGCACGCTGATCTCAGTTCTCAGTGCTTCCCGGCCCAGGATCGCCGACTACCCATTCACCACCCTGGTTCCCAATCTCGGGGTGGTACGGCGCCCCAGTGGCGATGGCACGGTGTTCGCTGACATCCCCGGGTTGATCGCAGGGGCTGCTCACGGGGCTGGGCTGGGTCAGGATTTTCTCCGTCACATCGAACGCACGAGGCTGCTTCTGCATCTGGTCGATGCAAGCAGCGAAACCGTGGCCGAGGATTACCGCGTTGTGACGCGTGAGCTGGAGGCCTATGGCCATGGGCTCAGCGAACGGCCGAGAATCCCTGTGCTCACCAAGATCGAACTGTTGGATGAAGCCGAACGGGCGGCGGCCACAGCGGCTGTTCAGGCGGAGAGTTCAGATCCGGTGATCGCGATTTCGGCTGTGACGGGCCTGAATGTGAGTGGGCTGCTGGACAGGGTGTGGCAGCAACTGGGCATCCAGGCCTGAGAGCAAGGCCGGCAGCTGAAGCGCGTCGAGGTCAGTCCTCGTAAACGCGGCACTCGGGAGCTTCCGGATTCAGATCGCAATAGACCTCCAGGGGTGTGGGGTCGTGGCTGTCGTCGGGGTGGTGCTCCTTGTATTCCTTGAGTCCCTGAAGCTCGCCTTCGAGGTGACGCACCTTGCCCATGTCACCAGAGGCACGTGCAGCTTCGATCTCGCTTTGATCCTTCTGGATGTGCTCGTCGATCGTGTTCATGAAGACACCGGATCGTGATGGCCGGAAATTCTGCGCGCTCACCATACGGACATGCCGCGATCGTGGCGACTCCCGTGGGGAGCTGCCGACACGCCGGGCTGTTGCTAGGTCTTCGTCATGAGTCAGGCAGGAGAGGGTCATGACGAGAATCCGGCAGTGCCGCGGACGTCATTTCATGGATGAGAAGGGCCGTCTCTACTGGATCAACGGCCCGGATGATCACTGCTACCTCTCCGAACAGCGTCAGTGGCGTGCCTGTCTCACTTTTGAAGAAGTGTTGGACTGGAAACAGTGTGCGCCCAGCGGTCTCGTCAGTCAGCGCTTCTCGTCCCCGCAGGAGGCCAAAGAGGCTTTTGAGCATGGACTGGTGCAATGGAGTTCCGACCTTTATCTGCGCCGGATGGGGGAGCGGATGCAGGCCCACCGCTCACCCGACGATTACAAGCCCACGGCCATGCTCCAGGCCGAGGCCCGGGGGGCTCTGGTTCGTCGTCAGCCCTGGTTGCTGCCAGAGGCCAGTGGACCGGTCTGCGGACTGGTTCCGCGTCAGAGTGAGCCCGCTATGGCCCCGGCCCCGACCGAGGAGGTGGTGCATGCCACTCGCCGTCGGCGTGGCTGCAAGGTCGTGACGGCCCAGCCAGGACCCGTCCCCCTCAGTCCGCCAGTTCGCTGAGTTCCAGCCAGCGGTCCTCGCCGGCTTCGATCTTTCCGATCAGGGTTGCCAGCTCCGATGTGTAGAGCTCAAGGCTGGCGTAATCGGGGTTGTCGGATGCCAGCAGCTGCTCCAGTTCGCTCCGGCGGGCTTCCCACCGGGCAAGGTCGGTTTCCAGGCTGCTCAGTTCACGGTTCTCCCGGAAGCTGCGGCGTCGTGGTTTCAGGGTTGCCATGGGGCTTGGCGATGGCGCCGGCGCCGGCCTGGGAGCAGCCGGGGTGCTGTCACGGCCCCGTTCCGCTTCGATGGCGGTGGTGGAGCGTTGCTCCAGGTAGGCGCTGTAGTTGCCCTCATGGCGATGCAGGACCCCTGCCTCGAAGGCGAACAGGCGATCCACCGTGCGATCCAGGAAGTAGCGGTCGTGGGAAACCATCACCACACAGCCGCGGAAATCCTCGAGGAAGTCTTCGAGCACGGTCAGGGTCCTGACGTCGAGATCGTTGGTGGGTTCATCCAGCAGCAGCAGGTTCGGGGCCTCGATCAGCAACCGGCAGAGGTGCAGCCTTCGCCGTTCCCCACCGGAAAGCCTGCTCACGGGCTGATGCTGCTGGGCCGGTGGAAACAGAAACCTTTCGAGCAGCTGACTGGCGCTGATCAGCTTCCCGTCCACCTCCACGCTGCTGGCGGCTTCCAGCACCACATCAATCACCTTGCGCGGGCGGCCGGCCGCATCCAGCGCGGCGATGAGCTCCTCACTGTGCTGATCGAAATAGGCCAGCTTCACGGTGCTGCCCAGTTCCAGCCGTCCCTCCCAGGGATGGGAGCCGCGCCCGGCGATCAGGTTCAGCAGGGTGCTTTTCCCGGACCCATTGGCTCCGATGATCCCCACCCGATCTTCAGCACTGAAGGAATAGCTGAATCCACGCAGCAGAGGATCCCTCCCGGCGGCCCGGGCCTCGTGGCTCGCCCAGACACTGAGATCCTCGGCCTCGATCGTCTTCTTGCCCAGCCGCCGTTGCCCACTGCTCAGTTTCAGGTCTCCCCGGCTCTGACGCTTCGGTGCCTCCCGCATCGCCTCGATCCGCAGGATTCGCGCCTTCTGCTTGGTGCTGCGGGCCTTCGGACCGCGCCGGAGCCATTCCAGTTCCCGGCGCAGCACCCCTCGAAACCTGGCTTCGCCTGCCGCAGCCCCAGCCTCCTGCTCAGCCTTGCGGGCCAGGTAGTTGGCGTAGTTCCCGCGGTGCAGGCTGGTTTCGCCGCGATCCACCTCCAGAATCCGGCTGGTCACCTGATCCAGCACATACCGGTCGTGGGTGACCAGCACCAGAGCGCCGCTGAAGCGATTCAGGGTTCCCTGGAGCCACTGAATGCAATCGGCATCCAGGTGATTGGTGGGTTCATCGAGCAGCAGAACATCGGGGTCGGCCACCAGGGCCGCTGCCAGGGCAAGTCGCTTGCGGTAGCCACCCGAGAGGTCCCCGACCCGACGACCGACATCGTTGATTCCGAGACGTCCCAGCAGCTCCCGGATCTGCTGCTCCAGGCCCCAGGCCTGGCTCTGATCCATGCGGTTGTTCAGTTCCCCCAGTTCGGTCAGGAGTCCCGAGTCGTCCTGGCCTTCGGCATGGGCATGGGCCAGTGCCGCACTCACAGCGGCATAGCGGTGCAACAACATCATTTTCTCGCCGCTTCCCTGGAACACCTGATCGAGCAGTGTGAGCTCCGGATCCAGCTCCGGCTCCTGACTCACCAGCACCACGCGGGCCCGGGGCCGCAGCCAGCGTTCACCTCGTCCCAGGGGTTCCTCGCCGGCCAGCACCTTGAGCAGGGTGCTCTTGCCGGCTCCGTTCGGACCGATCAGTCCGAGGCGATCCCCTTCCCCGACGTGCAGGTCCAGGTTCTCGAACAGGGTCCGGATCCCGGTGTCCCTGCCGGCACCGGTGAGGCTGATCAGACTCACAGAAAGCTCCTGGATGGGTCAGCAGGAGGCATGCTCAGGCCGTCGCTTCCTGCCGGGCGCGTTCAAGAGCTGCAAACACGCTCTTGTCACCCACATCGGCTGCGGCGGGCATGGGGAACTTGCGGAGGCAGAGCACGAGCAGCAGCGTTGCC
This sequence comes from Cyanobacteriota bacterium, assembly GCA_035285465.1. Classification (GTDB taxonomy): domain Bacteria; phylum Cyanobacteriota; class Cyanobacteriia; order PCC-6307; family Cyanobiaceae; genus UBA5018. The sequence continues at coordinate 3,405 of JAYKHC010000126.1, read as the reverse complement.
TCAGCTGTCATCAGCCAGCCGCAGACCTCGATACTGAGCAGTCCGCTCAGCCGGCCCAGCAGTGCCAGAGGCAACAGCAGCGTCACGCCGATGGCCTCGGCACGGCGGAAACAGAAGAACTCCTTGAAGCCGATGCCGGCGAGGGCGGCAAAGAAGGGGCCCACCGCCCAGATCCAGCGGCTGTCGGTCAACAGCACCGCGCCCATGCGGTCCGCTCCGGCGCTCAGGGCCAGGGTCAGAAAGCCGGCGCAGCCCGCGAGCCAGAACAGTTGCAGAGCTCTGTGCAGCGGCCTCAGGTAGATGTGAATCCAGTGCAGGGCCAGCCCAAGCCCAGCGGCCATCGGCAGCAGCCAGAGCCACAGCCAGCGGCCGTCCTGCCACTGCCACTGGGCCAGCAGCGCCAGCTGGGCAAGGGCTGCCGTCAGCAGGGCGAGGCGGTAGCTGAGCACCTCGCGTCTGTCGGCGTCTGTGATGGTGAACGGGCCGTAGAGCCCCTCGAACACAGGATCCTGGGAGTCGCTCATGGGCGGGCCGCGGCTGGCGCTGCAGCCACCAGTGTGGCCAGGGGAGGGCCCGCCGGCACGATTGCTGAGGGATGGAGCGGAAACAGGGCGCCGAAGTAATCCCGGCGCCATGCCTCGTCAAAGCAGGTGTCAGCGACCCCTGGAAGTCGCCAGAATCGGCTCCGCCACTCCCACAAGGACGGAAACTGCCAGAGCGGGCGCCGGCTGACGCCGAACAGAGGCGCATAAACCAGTTCCATCCGGATCAGGGTGGGGAACAACTGCACATCGGCCAGGGTGGGTTCCTGGCCGCAGAGCCAGGGAGTGCCGCTCAGGGTCTGTTCGGCCTGATCGAGAACCAGGAACAGGCTTTGCTCGGCTCGGTCGTAGGCCGCCTGGTTCCGGGCAAACCCGCAGCGGTACACCCCATCATTCACTGCATCCTGCAGCAGCTCCCGCCAGTGGCAGATCGATGGCGCCCTGTCATCAGGCGCCAGATCCCGGGCCGCCGGGGGCGCGGGCCAGAGATTGAGCAGCTCGATCAGCCGAGCACTCTCACCCAGCACGATGCGACGCTCTTCGCGGTCCACCAGAACCGGGACGGTGGCCCGTCGGTCTGCGGCTCCCGAGCGCGCGTAGAGCTCCGCCAGCGTCTGACACCCCTCAAAGGGGCTGGAGAACACCCAGCGGCCCGCCTGTGGGTCCGGTTCCACCACCACAACATCCAGGTTGTCCGCCAGGCCGCGAAGGGCCCACACCAGCCAGGCCCGATGAGCCCATGGGCAGCTGCGCCCCACGATCAGCGCGAACCGACCCGGCACCTCCGCAGCGGCAGGGAGAGCCGGTGCGGAGCAGAAAGGACTCGGTGGTCGGCGGTAATTGCCCTGTTCATCAGCCGGTGCCAGCCCCCCCATCAACTGCTGCCACTGCCAGTGCCAGGTGGAGCGGGCGGTGCTGACCACAAAGGCTGGAATCGGCATGGGCGGCACGGGATCCATCGATCTGCTGCCAGGCTGGCCTGAGTGTGTGACTTCCACCAGTGACCCGAGGCCCCCGAGTGCTGGTGGTAGCCGCGACCCATGGCAATGAGCGCTGCGCGGCCTGGTTGCTGGAGTGCTGGCTGGCCCAGCCCTCGACTCTGGTGAATCCACAACTCGATCTGGCGCTGGAGTACGGCAACCCGGCCGCTCACGCCATCAACCGCCGCTATGTCGACCGCGACCTGAACCGCTGCTTCTCCGCGGAGCTCCTGAGAGGTTCCTGTGGCGACGTCGCTGAAGTTGTCCGGGCCAGGGAGCTGCTGGCCCTTTATGGCCCGGGGGCGGAATGCCCTGCTGCGGTGGTTCTGGATCTGCACAGCACCACCAGTGCCATGGGCAACTCGCTGGTGCTCTATGGCCGTCGCCCGGCTGATCTCGCCCTGGCCGCCGCCATCCAGGCGAAGCTGGGTCTTCCGATTTATCTTCATGAAGGCGATGCCAGCCAGAGCGGTTTCCTGATCGAGCGATGGCCCTGCGGTCTGGTGATCGAGGTGGGCCCGGTGGCACAGGGCCTGGTTGATCCGGCGGTCTGCCGGAAGACGCAGCTGGCGCTTGAGGTGGCTCTGGAGATGATCGCTGCGGCCTGGAGGGGAGAACTGCCTCTGCCGCGGAGGCTCGTGGTTCACCGGCACCGCGGCAGCCTGGATCTCCCGCGACGGCCGGACGGCACTGCGCTGGCCTGCCTGCATCCCCTGCGGCAGGGTCGGGACTGGCAGCCGATGCGGTCGGGCGATCCTCTGTTTCTGGGAGCGGATGGGCGGATGATTCCCTACGTTCCGAGCGCTGAGCTGGCCGGTCAAACGGTCTATCCGGTGTTCATCAACGAAGCGGCGTATGGCGAGAAAGGGATTGCCCTCAGCCTGACCAGTCGCGAGGTCTGGCCCGTGGAGGAGCCCTGGGTCGAGGACCTCAGCCGTGGTCTTCAACGGGGCTGTCCGTTGTAGATCACACGTGTGACGCTGCGGCCATCCGGGGCGATCTGGATTTCGGTTTCCAGGGTCGGTGGCAGGTTCAGCACCTGCCATCCGGGACTACCGCCCAGAAACCTGAATGTGTAACCCTCGCTGTCGTTGGTGACCAGGCAGGGGTTGTCTTCCTGGGCCGTGGAGAACATGCAGGCGGCGGGGCGGTAACCGCTGAGACCACCATTCAGCTGCACGGCGGCATTTCGGGCCAGGTTGATGGCGCGTACGGCGCTGTAAGGCACAGCCGACTGAGCCAGAACAGGCGTGGTGGCCAGCAGGCCACCCAGGAGAAACAACGCGAGGCGGGACATCAGGGTGTGTGGGGGATTGGGGATCAGCCGCAGACGAGGGTGCCCTGCTCACTCGTGCAGGGAAGGTTGCTGGTGGTGCCATCGGCCCAGTAGATGCGGAGCCGGTCATCACTGCTCCCGAAGCGGAGCGTGAGGGATTTGACCGGCCCGGCCGGGGGCTTGCCCTGCTGGTCGGCTGCGCCTGGCAGATCCTGATTCAGACGCTTTTCCAGCTGCTGAATCTTGAGCTCCTGCTGTTCCTGGCGTTGCTGGAGAACTCGCAGATCGGGTGTGGCCTGCCGCTGACAGGACGCGCCCAGGATCAGCAGGGCCATGAGCGGAAATCCGACCAGCAGGGGCCGTTTCAGGAAGGCGTTGGACTGGTGTCGGAGCGGGGCCATGGGGCAGGGCCAGTGGCTTGGAAATTCCTAGCAGCCGCGGGGAGACTCGGCCCGCTCAGCCCCGCCCGGGAAGCGAACCTCACGAACTCCCTTCACCTTTCCCGCAATGTTCCGTTACAGTTGTGAGTGACGGGATTCCGTCCCTGGCGGTTTCCGCCCTTCTGTTCCCTTCTCCTTCGGGAGATCACCTTTCTCGTTCTCATGAC
>JAYKHC010000125.1:0-8871 GCA_035285465.1 Cyanobacteriota bacterium | reverse complement strand
TTCGCGCCACCTCCGGATCAGCGGCCCGCGCCTTTCCGCTGGCGGCGATCACGGGTCATGGCACCCTCAAGTTGGCTCTGCTGCTGGCGGCGGTGGATCCCGGGCTCGGCGGGGTGGTGATCGCCGGCGGGCGTGGAACCGGAAAGTCGGTGCTGGCACGGGGGCTGCATGCCCTGCTGCCGCCGATTGATGTGCTCGATCTCAGCAGCTCCGCTCCCGGTGAATCAGCCCCCGTTTCCCTGAACATCGACCCCCAGCGTCCCGAGGACTGGGACCCCCCTACCCAGGCCCGGCTGATCGCCCTGGGGGCCGATCCCAGCGGTTCCGATCCCAGCGCCCTGCTGCCCACACGGGTGATCCCGGCGCCGTTCGTGCAGGTGCCGCTTGGGGTCACCGAAGATCGACTGCTGGGGTCGGTGGATGTGGCGGCCTCGCTGGCCAGCGGCCAGGCGGTGTTTCAGCCGGGGCTTCTGGCTGAAGCCCATCGGGGGGTGCTGTACGTCGATGAGTTGAACCTGCTCGATGCCGGCATCACCAACCTGCTGCTGGCGGCCATCGGCAGCGGCGAGAACCGGATCGAGCGCGAGGGCCTCAGCCTGAGTCATCCTTGCCGCTGTCTGCTGATCGCCACCTTCAACCCCGAGGAGGGGGGAGTGCGCGACCACCTGCTCGATCGTTTCGCCATCTGCCTCAGTGCCAATCAGCCGCTGGAACTTGATCAACGGGTGGAGATCACCTGCAGCGCCCTGGGTCATGCCGAATCCCAGGAGGCCTTCCTGGAGCGCTGGCAGGAGGACACCGACGCCCTGGCCACCCAGCTGCTGCTGGCGCGCCAGTGGTTGCCTGATGTGAAGATCGCCCGTGAACAGACCGCCTACCTGGTGAATGAGGCCCTGCGCGGAGCCGTGGAGGGTCATCGCAGTGAGCTCTACGCCGTGCGGGTGGCGCGTGCCCATGCCGCTCTGAGCGGTCGTGACCGGGTTGAGGCTGAGGATCTGCAGGTGGCGGTGCGATTGGTGATCGCCCCTCGGGCCCGGCAGCTGCCGCCCCCCGATCCGGAACAGCCGCTGGAGCCGCCGCCACCGCCCCAGGGGGAGCAACCGCCCGAGCAGCCTGAACCGCCCGACAACGACCAACCCGACGACAACGAGGACGACACTCCGGAGGACCAGGACGACAAACAGGAGGACGACACCCCGGAGGACCAGCCGCCCCCCCAGGTGCCGGAGGAATTCCTGCTCGATCCGGAGGCGGTGGCGATCGATCCCGATCTGCTTCTGTTTGGGACGGCCAAGGCCAGGAGCGGCGGCAGCGGCAGCCGGGCCGTGGTGCTCAGCGACTCGCGCGGCCGTTATGTGAAGCCGATGTTGCCGCGCGGACCCGTGAGACGGATCGCCGTGGATGCCACTCTGCGCGCTGCGGCGCCCCATCAGAAGGCTCGCCGCGAGCGCGAACCCCACCGCAAGGTGGTTGTGGAGGACGGCGATCTGCGGGCCAAGTTGCTGCAACGCAAGGCCGGTGCCCTGGTGATTTTCCTGGTGGATGCCAGCGGTTCGATGGCGCTCAATCGGATGCAGAGTGCCAAGGGAGCAGTGATTCGCCTGCTCAGCGAGGCTTACGAGAACCGTGATGAAGTGGCCTTGATCCCCTTCCGCGGAGAACAGGCCGAGGTGCTGCTGCCTCCCACCCGCTCGATCACGGCCGCCAGGCGGCGGCTGGAATCGATGCCCTGTGGCGGCGGCTCACCCCTGGCCCACGGTCTCTCCCAGGCGGCTCGGGTTGCCGCCAATGCGCTGGCCACCGGCGATCTTGGCCAGGTGGTGGTGGTGGCGATCACCGACGGCCGTGGAAATGTGCCTCTGGCTCGCTCGCTCGGCCAGCCCCAGCTCGAGGGAGAGGAAGCGGTGGACCTCAAGGAGGAGGTGAAACAGGTGGCCGGCAAGTACCGCGGCCTCGGCATCAAGTTGCTGGTGATCGACACCGAACGCAAGTTCATCGGCAGCGGCATGGGCAAAGACCTGGCCGCCGCGGCCGGTGGCAAGTATGTGCAGCTTCCCAAAGCAAGCGATCAGGCGATCGCTGCAATCGCCATGGAGGCGATCGCTGCAGTCTGAGTCAACGGGATGCTGATTTCGGCTCCGGGTAGAGCTCCTCGAAGAACTTGCCCAGTCCGATGGTCACGCTGCGCATTCCATTCATGAAAGCCGGATCCGACGACAACCTGCTCACATCCCCGCCGACGGCTTCCCAACGGGCGGTAAGTCTTTCGGCATTTTCGAGGGTTTTCCTCAGGTCCGTCACGGTCTTGGGATCGTCCAGGGCCGCCGTGAGGTTGCGGACATGGGCCGTTGTGGCGTTGAGGTTGTCGATCGAGGGACGGGCCTGGCGTACGGCACCGTCCAGCTGCCGCACCAGTTGGCGACCCTCCTTGATGAAGTCGGTGGCCTGTCGGGAGGTCTGATCAAAGCTCACCGACAGTTTGGCCAGTCTCCCCACCATGTCTTCCTCATCAACCTGTTGCAGGATCTTCTCCATCAGGGTTGTCATCGTTTCAAGCGTGGCGCCGATCGTGCCGCTGATCTCGCCGCCGTTGCAGAGCATGCGCCTGGAATTGCAGGCCTTGGAAAGGGGGCCGGGAGTTTCGGGGGGCAGCGAATCGCCTTCTGTGAGGAGTTTCACCTCCGCTTCCCCGCCCAGCAGAGTGGCTTCGCCGATCTCCGCTCGCACCGGTTGCGCCAGCAGCAGATCGGGGTTGTTGATCTCCAGCTGGGCCAGCACCGCCTCCGTGGTGACCTTCACCGAACGAACATTGCCGACCAGCACACCGCGGTAGACCACGGGGGAGCGTTCAGCCAGTCCAGAGGCATCCTGGAAGCGAGCCTGAACGGTCCAGCTGTTGCTTCTGAAGTTGGCACCCCGCAGCCAGTAGACCAGCCCGACGGCACTGGAAACCGCTGCGATCAGAGAAAAGCCAACAATCGCCTCGCGCACACTGCGGCGCATGACTCAGAGCTCCGCTGGTTGCATGGGTCCGCGCAGGCTACCGCTACGGAACTGAACCACATAAGGATCAGATGTGCTTCGGTACTCTGCGATGCTTCCCTGCCAGCGGAACAGGCCGTCGTAGAGCAGCACGACCTGAGCGGCAGTGCGCTCGATCGTGCTGTGCACGTGGCTGACAACCACCGAGGCGGCCTGAGCCATGTCTGTGGTGCGTACCATCAGATCCTCGATCCGGGTGCAGGCCACCGGATCCAGGCCGGCTGTGGGCTCATCAAACAGCAACAGGGGCATGGCCTTGGAAGGCATGGAGGGATCGTTGATCAGTGCTCGAGCAAAGCTGACGCGCTTCTGCATCCCGCCGCTCAGTTCCCCGGGGAGCTGTTCCTCGATCCCGCTGAGTCCAACAGCTTCAAGGGCCTGTCTCACGCGTTCACGGATCTGGGCATCGTTCAGGCGACTGCAGCGATAGAGCAGAAAACCCACGTTCTCCCTCACGCTGAGGGAGCCGAGCAGGGCCGGGTTCTGAAACACCAGGCGCACGTCGGGAGGACGGCGCTGGTCCAGGCGCAGGTAGGTCTGGTCTTCGCCGTGGATGCGCAGCCGCCCGGCCGTGGGCAGAAGCAGCCCGGCCAGCAGCCGCAGGATCGTGCTCTTTCCTGCACCCGAGGGGCCCACCACCACCAGCCGTTCACCGGGTCTGAGCGCCAGATCAACACCGTTGAGCACGCTGCGGGATCCCCAGCGCACCTCCACGCCCTGCATCTCGGCGATGGGGGCCTGTGTCAAGGGTCCAGAGGCTGCGATGGGCCGGTTCGGTGTCTGCAGACATCCTGACGCCTCAACCCTGTTCGGCGACATCTCTAGAGTTTCTGCCTACGCAGTGGCACTGTTCGCCCCACCGATCCATTGAGCGCTCCCGGTCCGGCCTCCTCCAAGGGCTCCCAAGGCAGTCGCTCCCGGCTGAGGGGCTTTCGCCGTCCCAGCTGGGTCGATTCAGCCGACCTGGGCCAGCGCGATCTGATGGTCCGATCCCGTCGTGCTGTGCGCTGGCTCCGCCCCGGCCTGGTGGTGAAGCGATGGATGTTCACGTCGGGAATCGGCCTGGTGCTGGCTCTGCTGGGTGCGGCTGTTTGGGCCGATCTCCAGCCGATCTACTGGACGCTCGCCTCCATCCAGTGGCTGTTGCGGAATCTCACCACTGTTCTGCCGCGCGGGATCACCGGGCCCCTGGTCCTGGTGATCGGCGCAGCCCTGATCTGGCTCGGTCAGAGTCGCAGTTTCGGCACGATTCAGCAGGCTCTGGCCCCCGAGAAGGGCACGGTGCTGGTGGATGCCCTGGTGGCCCAGAGTCGCCTCAACCGCGGTCCGAACATTGTGGCCATCGGAGGCGGAACCGGACTCTCCACGCTGTTGAGCGGCCTCAAGCGCTACAGCAGCAACATCACAGCGATCGTCACCGTTGCAGATGATGGCGGCAGCAGTGGTGTGCTGCGGCGCGAGCTGGGGGTTCAGCCGCCCGGTGACATCCGCAACTGCCTCGCGGCTCTCTCCACCGAGGAGCCGCTGCTGACGCGCCTTTTTCAGTACCGCTTCAAGGCTGGAGGCGGCCTGGAAGGGCACAGCTTCGGCAATCTGTTTCTTTCCGCGCTCACGGCCATCACAGGCAGTCTGGAAGCCGCGATCACGGCTTCCAGTCGGGTGCTTGCCGTACAGGGTCAGGTGGTGCCGGCCACCACGGCCGATGTGCGCCTCTGGGCGGAGCTGGAGAACGGCGAGCGGATCGAGGGGGAATCACGGATCGGCCATGCATCCAGCCCGATCGTGCGTCTGGGGTGTGTTCCAGAGCGACCCCCGGCCTTGCCCCGGGCACTGGAGGCCATCGCCGCCGCCGATCTGATCGTGCTGGGTCCAGGAAGTCTTTACACCTCCCTGCTGCCCAACCTGCTGGTTCCGGAACTCGTGAATGCCATCAGTCGCAGTGGGGCTCCCCGGTTGTACATCTGCAATCTGATGACCCAGCCGGGCGAGACCGACGGTCTGAATGTCACAGGACATCTGAGAGCCATCGAAGCGCAGCTGGCCAGCCTCGGGGTGGGGCAGCGGCTGTTCACCGCGGTTCTGGCCCAGGAGGATCTGGGGGATTCTCCGTTGGTGGATCATTACCGCCAGAGGGGTGCCGAACCGGTTTGCTGTAACAGCCGGGAACTTCAGAACATGGGGTATGAGGTGATGCTGGCGCCTCTCCAGGGGGCCAGGCCAACAGCCACCCTGCGCCACGACTCGAAGAGTCTGGGCGTTGCGGTGATGAGGTTCTACCGGCGGCACCGGCGGGATGTGGTCGGTCGACGGGAGCCTCAGTAGGCATCCTGCATTTCGTAGAAGTCCGGTTGGACGTAATCCTTGCGTAGTGGAAAGCCTTTCCAGTCCTCAGGCATCAGAAGCCTTTTGGGATGAGGATGGCCTTCATAGCGGATTCCGTACATGTCAAACGTTTCCCGCTCCTGCCAGTCGGCTCCCCGATAAAGGCCGTAAAGGCTGGGAATGGTGAGATCGCCATCGCGGCTGAGAAACACCTTGAGGCGAACTTCCTCGGGTCGGGCATCAAGGGTTTTCGGCCTGCTGCTGCCGACTGAGGCGGTGGAGTCCACCAGCTGATCGGCCAGGGTTGCCAGTTTCACCAGGTGGTAGAAGCTCACCAGTCGGCCTCCAGGGCCTTCGTCGTAACCGCCCTGACACTGGAGATAGTCAAAGCCGCTGGCCTTGAGCGCCGTGGCAACCAGCGGCAGGAAGGCCGGCTCAACGGCGATCACTTCCACGCCCAGGTGATCGGGTGGCAGCAACTCATGGTCGAAACCCTGAGCGGTGAGCCAGCGGCTCACGGGGCCCGGGTCGATCGAGGCGAGGGTGGAGGAGGCGTCGGACATGGATTCAGGATTCCGATGCTGGAACAGCAGCAGGCTGCTGGGGTGGACGGGGCTGGATCCGTTGCCCCTCAGCAGCTGCCAGGGCCAGTTTCTGGGTTTCAGCCCTGAGATATCGACCATCAACGGCGGGTTCGACCGCCTTCAGCTGATGACTCACCGTGAAGTAGCGGTGCGTCGGCAGCAGGTTGCCGCGCTCGGCGAGGGCCTCGTTACCGACTTTTTTGCGGAGCTTGATCACCGCGTCAAAGATCGCCTCGGGACGAGGCGGGCAGCCCGGCAGGTAGAGGTCGACCGGGATGAGTTTGTCGACACCTCGCACAGCCGTTGTGGAGTCGGCGGAAAACATGCCGCCGGTGATGGTGCAGGCACCCATGGCGATCACATATTTGGGCTCGGGCATCTGCTCATAGAGACGAACGAGGGCCGGGGCCATCTTCATGGTGACCGTACCGGCCACGATCAGCAGATCGGCCTGACGAGGGCTGGAGCGGGGCACCAGGCCGAAGCGATCGAAGTCAAAGCGGGAGCCGATCAGGGCTGCAAATTCAATGAAGCAGCAAGCTGTGCCGTAGAGCAGTGGCCAGAGGCTGCTCAGGCGTGCCCAGTTGTGAAGATCATCGAGTGTTGTGAGGATCAGATTCTCCGACAGATCGGCAGTGACCTGGGGAGCGCCCACGGGAGCACAGCTCGACTCCCGCAGGTCACGCAGGGCCTTGACGGAGAGGGATTCGCTCATGGTGGAGGTGGCTGGCTGAGAGGGGGTTGTCATGGTTCAGCTCCACTCGAGGGCACCTTTGCGCCAGGCGTAGGCGAGGGCGACCACCAGGATGGCGATGAAGATGAGGGCTTCGATGAAGGCCAGCAGTCCAAGCCGATGGAAGGCGACCGCCCAGGGGTAGAGAAAAACGGTCTCCACATCGAAGATCACGAACACCAGGGCAAACATGTAGTAGCGGATGTTGAACTGGATCCAGGCTCCGCCGATCGGCTCCATCCCCGATTCGTAGGTGAGTTCACGCTCACCGTTGCGGCTGCGGGGCGACAGCAGTTTGTTGGCCACCAGGGCAAGCACCGGGACGGCTGCCGAGATCAGCAGAAATCCAAGGAAGGCGTCGTAGCCAGAAAGAACGAACATCCAGCAGCCATGGCCTTGGCCCAGTCTGGCATCTCTCTTCTGAACCTGGGGTTTCGACAGCGGGACTGGATAGAGTCAGGGGCGCGTCGGCTGGCTGGAAATGAGCGAAGAATCAGGGGGCACCAACAGCGACGAGAGCCCCGCTGCCACGCTTCAGGAGAACCCTGATGCCGAGCCGGCGGCAATCGAACCCGATCCTGCGACTGAGAGCGATCCCGGCAGCCATCGATTCGAATGCCGCAGCTGCGGCTTTGTGTACGACCCGGCAGAGGGGGTGAAGAAGGTGGGCATCGAACCCGGCACCCCGTTTCTCGAACTGGATCCGATCGCCTTCCGTTGCCCCGTGTGTCGCAGCAGGGTCGGTGCCTTCAAGGACATCGGACCTCGCGACAAGCCGAGCGGTTTTGAGGAAAACCTCAATTTCGGCCTCGGTGTGAACCGGCTCACACCCGGGCAGAAGAACGTGCTGATCTTCGGTGGGTTCGCTCTGGCCATCGCTTTCTTTCTTTCGCTTTACTCCCTGCGCTGATCCCGTGTTCCAACGCCTGTTCACCCCTCTTCTCGCTCTGATCCTGGTGCTCGGTCTCGCGGGCTGCGTCACCACCGGGCTGCCCGCCGCACAGGCCAGCCCCTGGCAGCCGGTGGCCCTGGAGACCACCGCCAATCCGCTGGATCTGGCGTTCACCGATGACCAGCATGGATTTCTTGTGGGCAGCAACCGACTCATCCTTGAGACTGAGAATGGTGGGGAGAGCTGGGCTGAGCGGTCTCTCGATCTCCCGAAGGAGGAGAACTTCCGCCTGATCAGCATCGACTTCAGCGGCGATGAGGGCTGGATCGCCGGCCAGCCGGGGCTGCTTCTCCACAGCACCGATGGTGGTCAGAACTGGAATCGGCTGTTCCTGGACACCAAGCTTCCAGGGGAGCCCTACATGATCACCGCCACCGGCCGAAGCAGTGCTGAACTGGCCACCAACGTCGGAGCGATCTACAGCACGGCTGATGGCGGCAGCAGCTGGAAGGCCAGGGTGAGCGATGCCGCGGGTGCGGTTCGCGAACTCCGCCGCTCCAACGACGGTCGCTATGTGAGCGTCAGCGGTCTCGGCAATTTCTTCTCCACCTGGAACCCGGGCCAGGACACCTGGCAGGTTCATCAGCGGGTGAGCAGCCAGCGAGTGCAGAGCATGGGTTTTCAGCCTGGTGGCGAGCTCTGGATGGTGGCCCGGGGTGCCCAGATCCGCTTCAACTCCGATGCGGCCAATCCCGAAGACTGGAGCAAGGCGATCATTCCGATCACCAATGGCTTCGGTTATCTCGACATGGCCTGGGATCCTTCAGGAGCCATCTGGGCCGGGGGCGGCAGCGGCACCCTGCTGGTGAGTCATGACGAGGGCCGAAGCTGGCAGAAAGACCTTGTGGGGGCGGCGGAACCCACCAACTTCACCCGGATCCGCTTCAGCGATGACGGCAAGGGTTTCGTGCTCGGCGAGCGTGGGCATCTGCTGCGCTGGGTGGGCTGACCCTGTCGAGAGCCCCATCTTTCCCTCTGTAACCAAGCCGCCCGGCGACCCTCGCCCCCTGTGGACAGGCCCTTAGGATCTCAGCGCTGAACGCTTGATGCCATGGCTGCCGGCTCCACAGGTGAACGTCCGTTCTTTGAAATCATCACGAGCATCCGTTACTGGGTGATTCATGCCGTCACCCTGCCGGCCATCTTCCTGGCGGGGTTTCTGTTCGTCTCCACAGGTCTGGCCTACGATGCCTTCGGCACCCCGAGGCCTGACGCCTACTTCCAAGCCTCCGAGAGCA
>JAYKHC010000124.1:0-26851 GCA_035285465.1 Cyanobacteriota bacterium | reverse complement strand
TGAGATGCAACCGGGAATCAAGCTGCCGTCAAGGGCTCAGCAGAGCTGAAGTTCGCGGTGAGCTGTTCCGACCCCTGAACAAATAAGATTATGGCAAGGTTGAAGTTGCGGCTGATTGGCACAAGTATTTCTCACGATTGAGATCGGCTACGCTCCCATGTGATTCAATATACAGTCCAGTCCTATATCTTTCTAGCCTTGCTTCATTGAGATTTCGACCGCGATCTTAAAAACCAAGAGAAAAAGTACCTACATTCAGATTGATGAGTTTATACTAGGATATTTTGGCGGAACTCGTACATATCGAAACGACTTTGCAATCATAAGCGAAGCTCTTGCTCGATTCATGGCGAACAGCAGCGCCATCGAGCTTTTAGTGTGTGGCTACTTGGACAAGGATAGCAAACTGGCTGGCTTCAAGGAACGAATTAGATTTGAATCTTTAGGGACTACATATCACTTCAACGGCTTACAGGACAGTGCGAGATCGCGCTCGCACCGCTTAAGTATTGTACACTCACAAATTGCAAATCTGATCTGAAGTTCTTTGAGCCAGCCGCAGTCGCCACGGCCTGACTAGTATCACCCACATATTCATTTATAGCCTCAATCAAAAAACAAATTGATGCAGTAATTGTATCAGCGACGCGATGGCTGAGCCCTTTGTTAAGCTTGTTTGCCGATCCCTTAGAGGTTGAGAGGATTTCAAAACGTTCATATGAAATGGCACTGCTCAGCTACACGCCTAAGCCAACATTCTCTCACATTGTCAGTGCTTTTGACTGTCGAGTCATGCAAGTCAGCAGTTAGCGATTGCTGTCTTGAACGATAAGCGAGCGATATTCCCCACGTATGCTATTAATACCAAGTCGTGAGTCATTACGAGAAGATCAGTGTCAAGACGATTCAGGCCCAGAGTAGACTTACGAATCAAGGTCAACACATAGCAGAAAGCAAAATGAGAATACTGCACGTTTGCTATACATACCTACCGGACGCAGTTGGAGGAACAGAATTATACGTTCAAGCGTTGGCACGTGAACTTGGGGCCCATGGCATCACCAGTTCAATAGCAGCTCCAGGATCAACCTCTGCATTCTATCAACGTGATGGGATAGAAGTCTACCGATTCAATCCAACCTTAGAAGGTATAGCAGCAGCTTCGGGAATACCCGATATTGGAGCAGCCAACAGTTTTGCAAAGATTATAGAGAGCGTAGATCCCGATATCCTTCATATCCATGCCCGAACTTCTGCCATTTCAGAATTGTTGATTGACAAAGCCAAAGCAGTCGGAAAACAAGTTGTCATCACCTACCATAGTCCAACAGTCACATGTACACGCGGAACGATGTTGCTTTATGGCGCAACTCCATGTGATGGGGCTATGGAGATCAGACGCTGCACAGAGTGTAGCTTGAATCTGAAAGGACTGGGGATCTTTTCTAAGCCGCTCGCCTACAGTCCCCGTCATCTTGGGAAATGGCTTGATCAGCAAGGCCTCAGAGGAGGGCTATGGTTAGCCATCAGAATGAGGCAGATCGTATCTGATCAAATCAAAACAACAGAGCGATTTTTGCAAAAGGCAGACCTGGTGATAGCTCCGTGCATTTGGGTCGCTGACTTGCTTAAGCTGAACGGAATCCCTCGCGAACGGTTGCGCCTCTGTCGTCAAGGCCTTATACACAGGCAAGCTGACCCAAGCACTGAAAGAGTAGAAGAGATGGGTACAAGTAAGGCCGCACGTCATCATCAGTTGCGCTTAGGTTGCTTTGCACGCTTAGACCCCACAAAAGGTCTTGATTTCCTGATCAAAGTCCTTAAGTCCATCCCCGATGCCCCCATAGAGTTGTGCATTTATGGGATTACTCAGAACGAATCAAGGCTTCCTTCAGGATCCCTTGAGTATTTAGCGGAATGCGATCAACGTGTGAATTTCCTTCCACCCTTGCCTGCTGATAAAGTCCTCGAGGCAATGGCCCAACTGGATCTCGTTGTGGTTCCGTCACTCTGGCTTGAAACAGGCCCCTTGGTGGTTCTTGAAGCCTTTGCGGCGGGAGTCCCAGTACTTGGATCCGATCGCGGGGGCATTGCTGAACTTGTTCGTTCAGGAATCGACGGACAACTTCTACCAACCGGGGATCTCAAGGCTTGGTCAAAATCACTTTCAATCTTAGCAGCTAATCCAGAGATCGTAATAGAATGGCGCAAGAATGTAAAAAACCCGCGTACCATGACGGTTGTAGCCGAAGAGATGGCCCAGCATTACGCAAGCATACTCAAACCATGACTCTGCAAATTGGAAGTCACAGATCGAAGTGTACATCGCCTAATATTCGCGACCTCGAATGTAGGCCATTGTTAGGTGCTCACAAAAATCTATCCAATTGCTCATCATCAATCTGGCCAGCCGAAAGATAATGTCATCATTAATGATGATCTCCGCAACAGCATGATTGCTTAAATCCTAGAAATAACAAGTAATGCGAGTACTTCATATTATCCCTTCGATCAGTCCCCTACGTGGCGGACCTAGCCAAGCCATTATGTCCATGGTTGGTTCTCTACGAGATCAGAGTGTAGATGCCCGCATTCTAACGACTAACGACCATGGGAGTGAAATTCAAAAGTCCATGCCCTTAGGAAGCTGGCATACACGTATTGAGGGTGGACAGGAGATTCCTGTATTAGCTTTTGCGCGATGGAATCCTCCCATTCGAGCTCTACGAGAGTTTTGTGTTTCAAATAGTTTCATAGACTGGATAACTGAGCACTCTAATGAATATGACCTTGTCCACGTTCATGCGCTTTTTTCCTATACTTCATCGATGGCCATGGCAAAGCTGCGTCGTACTGGCAAGCCTTATATCCTACGAACAATTGGTCAGCTGAATAGTTGGAGCATGACCCAGAGTCGCATCAAAAAGCAGATGTTCTTATCTTTAGTTGATCGAGCCAACATTCTAGGTGCTACAGCCCTGCATTTCACGAGCGACTTCGAGCAATCAGAGTCTACACAAATCAGTGGAAACACATACAGTTTTGTGCTGCCTCTCGGTGTCAACGAGATTCATACAGATGAGTCAGCATGGACAAGCTCTAGCATGAAAGAACAGAAGTCAGAAACAAGAAGGTTGCTATTTTTGTCAAGACTTCATCCTAAAAAGCAGCTTCCCTTACTCTTTAGTGCTCTACAACAGCTGAAGAAGGACAATCCAGGCAAAAGCTGGCAGCTTGACATCGCTGGTGAAGGTGATCCGCTCTACTTAGAGTCATTGCAAGAACTCAGTAAGAGCTTGGGAATCTCGGAACATGTCGTTTGGCATGGCCATGTAACGGGCAGCACGAAGCTATTGCTGCTAAAACAAGCTGACTGGTTTGTTCTACCATCTCTATCGGAAAATTTTGGCATCTCTGTCGTTGAAGCTCTCAAATCAGGTACGCCCGCAGTTCTTACTCCTGGGGTAGCTGTTGCCGCAGATGTCGAAAGGTTTGGTGCAGGCTATGTCTGTCAACCTACGATTGAAGGTCTCAGCGTCTGTCTAGAACGCTGCCTTGACCCTCCGGATAGCAAGATGAAATCAGCTGCCAAGAAACTTGCCGAGGAGCGCTATAGTTGGGCGTCTATCAGCAAGCAACTAATCATTGAATATGAACGAGCAATCCATGCTTGATAGACTATCTTCCGTAACGCCCTTGTTGTTAACATACAATGAAGAAGCAAACATAGCTCGCACTCTAGATGGATTAACATGGGCCCAAAGAATTGTGATTGTGGACAGTGGAAGTACTGACAAGACGTTAGATATCATCGCTCAATATTCACAGGCCGAGGTTATTACAAGACCCTTTGACAATTTTGCGGATCAAGCCGAATTTGGCGTCCGCCATATTTCAACCAAATGGTGCCTAAGCCTGGATGCCGATCATGTTGTAACAAGCAGCTTTCGAAAAGAATTAGAAGACTTGATGGCAAACACTCCAGAAGACCTAGCAGCAGTTCTGACACCCTTTCAATACCTTATACATGGAAGAGCGCTTAAAGGTTCACTACTCCCACCACGCTTCAACCTATTTCGCCCGGGCTTTGGAGCATACGATAATGATGGTCACGGACACTTTTTCCAGCCCAATGGAAGAACCATTTCCATGACCCAGCCGCTTCAACACGATGATCGCAAACCACTTGGTCGATGGCTAGACTCACAGCGCACATACATCCAGCAAGAAGTTCAGAAATTGCTGGCAACTCCACCTGAACTACTAAATAGGAACGACCGCATGCGCCTCAACGGAGTTGTCGCTCCGTTTGCAGTCCTGATAATCTGCCTCATATGGCACAGGGGTTTATTCGACGGGTGGAGAGGCTGGTTCTATGCTTTTCAACGAGTTTACGCAGAAGTCCTTCTCAGCTTAATGATCTGGGAAAGACGCGCCACACAATAGACACAAATTAGTTCCCAGGCTAGGTCTAGATGTCCGTGATTACTCTTCACTAGATCTTCATCCACGTAAGTGGTAATCCGACATGGGGTCTTTGTTATCCGATTAACCTATACTTTAATTTCGTGCTTCCGCTTGCTTGAATGGCCACTCCGCCCAATCCACGAAGTTGCACTTGGCTCTACCAGTAGACTTGCAGAACCCATTACTGAATGTTATTTTACTCAATAAGGCGATTCTCACAACCCGCCTCCGGCTCCGCCCTGAGTCGAACTAAGTAATGAACAACATGATTTGCATTCTTGGCATCAACGCGTTTCACGCAGATGCATCGGCTGCTCTTGTCATTGATGGCAAGGTTGTAGCGGCAGCAGAAGAAGAGCGTTTTCGCCGGATCAAGCATTGGGCAGGCTTCCCATCTGAATCCATTAAATGGCTCTTGAAGGATGCAGGACTTTCTTTAAGTGATGTTGGGCATGTTGCCATCAACACCAAGCCCAACGCGAATTTCTTTCGAAAAATAGCATATACACTGATCAACAAGCCGGATCCGGCGTTTATTCTGCAAAAGATTAAAAATAAAAAGGAACGTACGGGTATTGAAGCTCAGTTGCGCAACGCAATACCCAATCAGACTCTGTCTGCCGAGCTTCACTATGTTGAACATCATAGGGCTCATCTTGCATCAGCTTTTTACGCTTCTCCCTTCCAAAATGCTGCTGTCCTTTCAGTGGATGGATTTGGAGATTTTGCAAGCAGCGCATGGGGGTATGGAACGGATACCTCTCTAAACGTTGATGGCCAGATTTATTTTCCACACTCTCTAGGAGCTTTTTATACTGCAATTACACAGTTTCTTGGGTTCCCTCACTATGGAGATGAATATAAAGTCATGGGTCTTGCCCCATACGGTGAAGCCAAATACATCGATTTGATGAGACAGATCGTCAAACTTTATCCTGACGGACGATTTGAACTCAATCTAAGATACTTTACTCATGCCACTCAGCGATTGCCTCATCAGTGGAGCCATGGAGAGCCTACAGTTGGAAGACATTTCAGCCCTCAACTCGAAGGCTTGCTAGGCCCAGCCAGGAATTCCGATCAACCACTCGAGCAATTTCATAAAGATATTGCCAGATCGGCACAAGTAATGTACGAAGAAGCTTTCTTTAATCTATTAAATTCCCTTCACAAACAACATTCTGTCGACGCAATCTGCATCGCTGGTGGTTGTGGGGCGAATTCTGTCGCCAATGGAAAAATCACCACAAACACGCCTTTCCGAGACGTTTATGTCCAAGCTGCAGCCGGAGATGCCGGGGGGGCTATTGGTGCAGCATTGTCGATTTGGCATGAAGTTGGAAATGGACGTTGCCAGCCGATGGGATCAGCTTATCTTGGAACCAAACCGGGTTCCTCCGAAATCAAGGAGCTACTTGAACAAAGCTCTGTTCTTGAGAACCTGAAGAAAGAGCATTGTCTGGTCTGCAGCGTTGGTGAGGATCAAATGCCAGACGAAGATTCCATGCTTCGACTCGTTGCATCATGCATTTCTAAGGGCTTGGTGATCGGGTGGTTCCATGAACGCATGGAGTGGGGCCCGAGAGCGCTAGGGCACCGTTCGATTCTCGGAGACCCTCGGCGCGCTGACATGAAAGACATCCTCAATCTGAAGATTAAACGCCGTGAATCATTCAGACCCTTTGCCCCTTCCATACTGCGTGAGTACGTCAGTGAGTGGTTTGAATTGGAGGGTGATGTTCCCTACATGATGCAGGTCTATCCGATTAAAGCTGATAAACGCGGCGCGATTCCAGCCGTCACCCATGTTGATGGCACAGGAAGGCTACAAACAGTTAACGAGCCAGACAATGGTCGCTACTACCGATTAATCAGACAATTCCATGATCAAACGGGAATTCCCATGCTCCTAAACACCTCATTTAATGAAAATGAACCCATCGTATGCACACCATCGCAAGCATTAAACTGTTTCCTCAGGACAAAAATGGATGTCCTTGTCCTGGACGATACGGTGATCCAAAGACAGGCCTGAAAATCATCCAAGCAATTCCAGGATCCCAATGCAACTCCCTCTGCACCCTGCTGACTTGATGAAGGTATCTGGTCAACTGTTGTTGATGGTTTCTAGACTGCATGGTTAATGAATCAACCAAGTCACAGAAGATTGTCTTGCCCTTGCGGAGTTCCCTCTGGCGAACACCACTGATCGTCGGCATTTGTTGTGGTTTGGGGTACGCAGCCACAAACCGCCTGCTCGCTCTGCGGCTTCCCGCATTCCTGAGGCTCGGCCAGAGTTTTGATGTCCGGCCTTTCCCGGGTCATTCGCTCGAATCCCTTCGTCGTCAATTCGGGAATGAAGGTCTACCCATTCTCGCGGAGCCGGACTTTTTTGAACCAGACCAGCAAACCAGCGTGCCCCAGGAGGATCTGACCGAAGAACAGGACCCCGTTGGGCCTGTTGGTGCGGCGACCCGTGAACCGCTTGCCCCCGCCAAACCCACAGAAATCGTTGAAGTGGATTCGGGGATCTCCGTTTCCAAACCCATCGTGCCCTCACCACCTTCCCCTCTCCCCAAACAACGGCCAGCCGAGGTCCCGCCGCAATCCACTCCACAACCGCCCCCTGAAACAGACAACCTTCCCTGATGGAGCATCTGCCACAGTTCCCGTGGTCATCCAACTCCTGATGAGCGCGCCCCAAACCCTGATCCAGGCCGCACTGCTCCGGCTCGGAGCCCGCCTTGGCAGCGGATTGATGGATGCAGCCGTTGGCCTCTCAGCTCTCGCACAGGATGTTCCTGGAAGAGTTCGAGAGGAACTGACCCTGTTCTGGGAGGAGGTGGAAGCGGAAGCGGCGCGCCTTGAAGATGCCGCTCCCCCTGAGGATGTCGCGGAAGATGTCGCGTCGGCCGAGCATTCGTCTCAAGACCCCCAGAAGCAGATCGACGAGCTGCGAGCCAGGATCAATCTGCTCTCTCAGCGCCTGGACCGATTGTGATCGGACGCCCACTCCGCATCTGGTGGCTGGCTCTGGGGCTACTTCTGAGCTTCTGGTGGGGCGGGCAGCGTTGGAGCTACCCCGGAGGCTGGAGCGAAGAACGACAACGGCTACGGGATCGACGCCGTGCCAGCTGGCTGGCCCGCCGTTTTCTGGAACTGGGATCAGCCTTCATCAAGCTTGGCCAACTGCTCTCGGCTCGCCCGGACGTGCTTCCTGCCGAGCTGGTGGAGGAACTTGCCCATCTTCAGGACCGTGTGCCCGCCTTCCCGTTCCGGGTGGTTCAGGAGCTGCTGGAGCAGGAACTCGGAGAACGTTGCGCTGAGATCATCGACCTGGAGGATGTTCCACTTGGTTCAGCCAGCCTGGCTCAGGTGCACAGGGCCAGCCTGAGAAGCGGTCGGCAGGTGGTCCTCAAGGTGCAGCGACCCGGACTGGAGCGGATTTTCCGACTCGACCTCGAAGTGATGCAGCAGGTGGCTGCTCTGGTTCAACGCCACCCCCGTTGGGGCCGTGGCCGCGACTGGGTGGGAATCGCCCAGGAATGCCGCCGGGTGTTGTTGAGAGAACTGGATTTCCGGCTGGAGGCCGAGCACGCCGCCAGGTTTCGTCAGCAGTTTCTGGAGGACCCAGGCATCCGCGTCCCTGCTGTCGTCTGGGAGTTGAGCGGGCGAAGGGTGCTGTGCCTTGACTACGTTCCAGGCATCAAGATCACCAACCGCCAAGGCCTGATCGAAGCCGGCATCAATCCTTCTGCTGTAGCCGAAAAGGGAGCCGCCAGCTACTTGCAACAGCTGGTGCGCTTCGGTTTTTTTCACGCTGATCCCCACCCCGGCAATCTCGCGGTCAGCAGCGATGGCTGCCTGATCTATTACGACTTCGGGATGATGGGCCAGCTGTCGCTTCGGCTCAGATCAAGGCTGGGCAACATGATCACCGCGGCTGCGGCGAGGGATGCCTCGGCCCTGGTGCGCGAAATGCAGGGGGCTGGGGTGATTGCGGCTGACGTGGATGTTGGCCCGGTGCGACGGCTGGTGCGGGTGATGCTCAACGAAGCCCTCACCCCACCCTTTTCCGAGAATGTGCTGGACCGGCTGTCGGGAGATCTCTACGACCTTGTCTACGGGCAGCCGTTCCGTCTGCCTGCAGAGCTCATCTTCGTGATGCGGGCTCTCTCCACCTTCGAAGGGGTGGGACGAAGCCTCGACCCTGGCTTTAGCCTGGTGTCCATCGCCAAGCCCTACCTGCTACCCCTGATGACGACCAGCGGAAGTGGCACCAACGATCTGATCAACGAGCTCTCCCGTCAGGCTGCCGAGGTGGGCAGCCGCGCACTCGGTATTCCCCGGCGTCTGGACGAAAGCCTTGCCCGGATCGAGCAAGGTGACCTTCAGATCCAGATTCGGGCGGGCGAGACAGATCGCCTCGTCAGACGACTGGCTCTGGCTCAACAGAACACGGCCCAGTCCTTCCTGCTGGGCTCCCTGGCTGTTTCAGCGGCCGTGATCGTGTCCAGCGGCCGGCCCTGGCTGGTCCTCATTCCCGGGGTCCTCTCCCTGCCAGTGACCCTGGCCTGGGTGAGGACCCAGGCCAGGCTGGCCCGTGATGGTCGTCTTGACCAGATCACCAAGACCTGACCCGGGCGCGAACGAGAAATCAGGGGCTCAGGCTTTTCCCCTTGGGCCCCTGTCTTCCACTCCGGCGTACACAGCCTGACTACCGAGCTCATCCTCGATACGGAGTAACTGGTTATATTTAGCGACCCGTTCTGAACGGCTTAGAGATCCGGTCTTGATCTGTCCAGCGCGGGTGGCAACGGCAAGATCGGCGATGGTGGTGTCTTCGGTTTCACCCGAGCGATGACTGATCACACTGGTGTACCCGGCACGACCTGCAAGATCGATCGCCTGCAGCGTTTCGGTCAGTGAACCAATCTGATTCACCTTGATCAGGATCGAATTGGCCACACCCAGGTCGATCCCACGTTGCAGCCGTCTGGTGTTGGTCACAAACAGATCGTCCCCGACGAGCTGAACAGTCGATCCCAGCCGTTCCGTGAGGATCGCCCAGCCATCCCAGTCATCCTCGGCAAGACCATCCTCAATGGAGACAATCGGAAATCGATCCACCAGTGCGACCAGCTGATCAACCATCTCAGAGCTGGTGAAGGATCCACCATCGAAGGCGTAACGGCCTGATCGGTAGAACTCCGTGCTGGCCACATCAAGGGCCAGTGAGATCTGATCTCCCGGCCGATATCCAGCCTTTTCAATGGCACGGACCAGAAGTTCCCCAGCCTCGAGATTGCCGAGGTCCGGAGCGAAGCCACCCTCATCCCCGACAGCAGTGCTGAGGCCCTTGTCCTTCAGGAGTCCCTTGAGGGTGTGGAAGACCTCAGTCCCCATTCGCAATGCCTCGCGGAAACTGGGCGCCCCGTGGGGGACCAGCATGAATTCCTGAAAGTCAAGGCTGTTCGCTGCGTGGGCCCCTCCATTGATCACGTTCATCAGAGGCACCGGTAACAGGTTGGCCATCGGGCCTCCCAGGTAGCGGTAGAGAGGAAGGCCCACCCCATGGGCAGCAGCCCTGGCGGCAGCCAGGCTCACCGCCAGGATGGCATTGGCTCCGAGGGCGCTCTTGTTGTCGGATCCGTCCAGCTCGCGCATCGCAGCATCAACGGCTGCCTGGTCCAGCGCCGACAGACCACACAAGGCCGGTGCGATCTTCTCCTCGATGTTGGCGACAGCCTGAAGCACACCCTTCCCGCCATAGCGGCCACCACCGTCCCTTAGCTCATGGGCCTCATGGGCCCCGGTGCTCGCCCCGCTGGGAACGATGGCCCTTCCGCTGGCACCACCTTCCAGTCCCACCTCAGCCTCAACGGTTGGTGTGCCCCGGGAGTCGAGCACCTCCCTGGCCACCACGGTGTCAATCACAAGGTCGAGAGAGTCGATCACAAAAGGCGATGGCCGCTAACTCAGAAGGATCCTATGGGGCACCCCCATCAGTGCTTTTGTGCCCATGGGCACAACCGTGTTCATCTCCGGCCCGGGATTCCGGCTTTCTTCCCCCGCTGACCTGTCGGCCTCCCGTTCCCAGGCTCGCCACAATGGGCCAACGTTGGTCTGTTCATCGTTCTGTTCATCGTGCGCCTGCTGCACACCATGATCCGCGTTGGAGATCTTGATCGGTCTCTGCGCTTCTACACAGAGCTGCTGGGGATGCAGCTGTTGCGCCGCAAGGACTATCCGGGTGGTCGGTTCACCCTGGCATTTGTCGGGTACGGCGATGAGCGTGAGAACGCCGTGATCGAGCTCACCCACAACTGGGATACAGCCCGTTACGAGATCGGCTCAGGATTCGGCCACATCGCCATCGGCGTGGATGAAATTCATGCCCTCTGCGAACAGATCGCAGCTGGGGGAGGTCGCATCACCCGCCCACCGGGGCCCATGAAACATGGCACCACCGTGATCGCCTTCGTTGAGGATCCTGATGGTTACAAGGTGGAGCTGATCCAGCTTTCCTCCCGCTCCTGAGCCCCTGATGCGCCCCAACGCCTCCACCGCTCCCACCAGCCTCACATCGGAACCGGATCGCTTCAGCGATTCCGCCTGGGATCTGCTGCTGGCCGCCCAGGATCAGGCGCGGCGCTGGCGCCATCCGTCCATGGATGTGGAGCACCTGCTTCAGGCGCTCTGGATCGACCGACGCTTTTCCAACTGGGTGGAGCCCCTGCCGGTTGACGCCGAGCGCCTTCTGGACCGGCTCGAGGCCTTCTGCGCCGACCAGCCGCCTGTGCGGGGCACTGATCTCTACATCGGCGAGGCTCTGGAGGATCTGCTGGAGGATGCCGACCGCTGCCGGTCCCGCTGGGGGGACAGGTTGCTGGATGTCAGCCATCTGCTGGTGGGACTGCTGGCCGAACCTCGGATCGCAGCCACCCTGCTGGCGGATGAGGGGCTGAGTGAAGATCTGCTGCGCCGTCGCTTTCCGGAAAGCTCGCCGGCGTCTGCCTCCTCCCAGGCCCCTGTCCCATCCGACGATGCCGACTGGATCGACGGCCCGGTGGCCGCTTCTGCCGAGTCTGCAACCAGGCCCTCAGCCGACCCGCAGCCACCGATCAGGGAAACGCGGCCCTCGGATCAGCCCGGACCCTCAGCTCAACCCGCTCCTGCGGCTGAGCTACGACTTGAAGCGGAGCCTCCGGATGCGGCCGCACTCGAGCGTTACGGCCGGGATCTGACCGCCGCGGCCCGGGCGGGCGAACTGGATCCGGTGATCGGTCGCGACGCCGAAATCCGCCGCCTGATTCAGGTTCTCTCCCGCCGCAGCAAGAACAATCCCGTGCTGATCGGCGAACCGGGCGTCGGCAAGACGGCGGTGGCCGAGCTGCTGGCCCAGCGGATTGTGGCAGGGGAGGTTCCCGATGCCCTGCGCGGACAACGACTGGTGGCCCTCGACTTCGGAGCTCTGATCGCCGGAGCCAAGTTCCGAGGCCAGTTCGAGGAACGCCTGCGCAGGGTTCTGGAGGAGGTGCGTGATGCGGATGCGGGTGAGGACTCAGGCACCGGCGTGATCCTGTTCCTCGATGAATTGCACACGGTGGTGGGCGGCGAGCGCTCAAGCATCGATTCCGGCAGCATTCTCAAACCTGCCCTGGCCCGTGGGGAACTGCGCTGCATCGGCGCCACAACGCCCGAGGACTACAGCCGTACCCTGGAAAAGGACCCGGCCTTCGAACGCCGCTTCCAACAGGTTGTGATCCGGGAGCCCGATACCCAGACCAGCCTCGAGATCCTGAGAGGCCTGAAGGAACGCTATGAGCTCCACCATGGTGTGACCATCAGCGATGCGGCTCTGGTCGCGGCCGCCCGCCTCGCTGATCGCTACATCGCTGATCGCAGCCTGCCGGATTCAGCGATAGACCTGGTTGATGAGGCCGCCGCCCGACTGCGGATGGAGGTGACCTCCAAGCCGCTGTTGGTGGAAGAGGCTGAGGCCGAGCTGCGCCGGGTTGAACTGGCCCTGCTGGCCGCCGAGAGTGCATCGCTGGAGGAGCGAACCAAGCTTCAGGAGCGGCGACATCGCGCCACGGAAAGCCTCAACGCGCTGCAGGAACGCTGGCGGGCCGAACGGGAGCGCCTCCAGGAACTGCAAGGCCTGCTCCAGGAGGATGAAGCCCTGCGTCAGGCCGTGGTGGAGGCCGAACGCAGGGGGGATTACGAGGAAGCCGCCCGGCTCCGCATGGATCAGCTTCAGAGCCTGCAGCAGCGACGGGAGACCCTGGAAGCGGAGCTGCAGCGCGATCCGATGCTGCGGGAGCAGGTGGAAGCTGGCGACATCGCCGATGTGGTGGCCAGCTCCACCGGAATTCCTGTTCAACGGCTGATGTCCGGGGAACGCCAGAAGCTGCTGGAACTGGAAAACAAACTGGGTGAACGGGTGGTGGGTCAGCCGGAGGCGGTGAGTGCGGTGGCTGCGGCGATTCGCCGCGCCCGGGCGGGCATGCAGTCGCCCAGCCGACCTGTGGGCTCCTTCCTGTTCCTCGGCCCCACAGGAGTGGGCAAGACCGAACTGGCCAAGGCCCTGGCCGCTGCCCTGTTCGACGAGGAAGAAGCGCTGGTTCGCTTCGACATGAGCGAGTTCATGGAGCGCAACGCCGTCGCCCGACTGGTGGGGGCTCCTCCCGGTTATGTGGGCTACGAAGAAGGGGGGCAGCTCACGGAGGCCGTGCGACGCCGCCCCTACGCGGTGCTGCTGCTTGATGAAGTCGAGAAAGCGCACCCCGAGGTTTTCAACCTGTTGCTCCAGGTGCTTGATGACGGCCGACTCACCGACTCCCAGGGCCGGACCGTGGACTTTCGCCATGCGGTTGTGATCATGACCAGCAACCTGGCCAGCCGCGCCATTCTCGAAGACGCCCGACGAGAGCGAACCCCTGCTCAGGATCCTGGCTCCGATCGAGCCCAACAGCTCCAGCAGCAGATCGATCAGGCCCTGAGCCAGCAGTTCCGCCCTGAGTTCCTGAACAGAATCGACGAGGTGATCCGCTTCCGACCTCTCGAGCGCGCCGATCTGCAGCGGATCGTGAGGCTTCAACTGGCGGAGCTGGCAGCCCTGCTGGCCGAGCAGCAGCTGCGGCTGGAGGTGTCTGAACCGGTGATCCAGAAACTGGCGGAGCTGGGCTATGAGCCCGAATATGGCGCCCGACCCCTGCGCCGAGTGCTGCGCAGGCGGATTGAAAATCCCCTGGCCACCGAGCTGCTCGCCGACCATTTCAGCGGGAAACGTGGGGTGAGGGTGGAGACCGGCACAGCGGATCAACTGCGCTTCGAGCCCCTGGACTGACCCTTCCGGTAGGGTGTCGGTTTGACAAGTCGCATGGATGCTTCCATGCGAGTGTTCGTGGAACCCAGCGTCGAGCCCACAACCCTGCCGGATTCCAAACCGGTCCAGACGGAAGCCCAGCCCCCCTCCGGCGGCTTCCTGGCAGCCAGCCTCGAGGAGCTTCGCAGGGTGGTCTGGCCGAGCCGCCAGCAGCTCTTCAGCGAAACGGTGGCGGTGATCCTGATGGTGGGCCTCTCAGCCGCTGTGATCGCCGCAATTGATCGCTTCTATGGCTGGGGCTCCAGCCAGGTGTTCCGTTGATCTCCCCTCCCCTGAGCTCCGTGTCTGAGTCCGTCACCGACATCCCCGATCTGATCGGAGCCGGAGAGGCTCTCGTTGAACCGATGGCCTCGGCCGACCCTGTACGCCCGCAGGTGGCCCGTTGGTATGCCGTCCAGGTGGCATCGAGCTGCGAGAAGAAAGTGAAAGCCACCCTTGAACAGAGGGCGGTCACTCTGGGAGTGGACAACCGGATCTTCGAGATTGAGATTCCCCAGACCCCTGGCGTGAAGCTCAAGAAGGATGGGAGCCGCCAGTCGATTGAGGAAAAGGTCTTCCCCGGCTATGTGCTCGTGCGGATGGTGCTGGATGAAGACACCCTGATGGCTGTGCGCAGCACTCCGAATGTGATCAATTTCGTCGGGCAGGAGGATCGCCGCGCCACGGCCAAGGCCCGAGGCCACATCAAGCCGCGTCCACTCAGTCGTCAGGAGGTGGACAGGATCTTCAAGCGCGCTGCTGAGAAGAAACCCGTGGTCAAGGTCGATCTCGCTGAGGGCGACCAGATCCTTGTCACGGCCGGTCCGTTCAAGGACTTCCAGGGTGAGGTGATTGAAGTTTCCGGAGAACGCAACAAACTCAAGGCGTTGCTCTCGATCTTTGGCCGGGAGACCCCTGTGGAGCTCGAATTCTCCCAGATCAGCAAGCAGAGCTGAGACCCCGTCTCAGGCTCCGAGCGGCCGCTTCCCTGCGGAGGGTGGCCGTTCCAGACCTGTCGCTTCACCAGCGGCAATCCGCAGCGCTCTCTCCGAGAGCCCCGTTCCGACGCACAGACGATGGCCAAAAAAGTCGTTGCCGTAATCAAGCTGGCTCTTCAGGCCGGCAAGGCGAATCCAGCGCCACCCGTGGGACCTGCCCTCGGCCAGCATGGCGTCAACATCATGGCGTTCTGCAAGGAATACAACGCCCGCACCCAGGACAAGGCCGGCTACGTGATTCCTGTGGAGATCTCGGTTTTTGAAGACCGGAGCTTCACGTTCATCACCAAGACCCCGCCTGCCTCCGTTCTGATTTCCAAGGCTGCAGGGATCGACAAAGGGGCGGCCGCCTCCGCCAAGGGCAAAGCCGGGGTGATTTCCACAGCTCAGCTCGAAGAGATCGCCAGGACCAAGTTGCCGGACCTCAACTGCTCCAGCGTTGAGTCGGCCATGAGGATCATCTCCGGCACAGCTCGCAACATGGGCGTCACCGTTCAGGACTGACGATCCACAGACGCGCCTGACCCGCTCCGAACCACCCACTGTCCTTTATCGGGGGAGACCCAGCGGTCGCCTGAACCCCATTGACCATGCCGAAAGTCTCCAAGCGCTACACCGCCCTCGCCAGCAAGGTTGAGGATCGCTCCTACGCCCCACTCGAGGCGATCGAGTTGGTGAAGTCCAATGCCAACGCCCGCTTCGACGAAACGATCGAAGCTCACGTGCGCCTCGGCATCGATCCCAAGTACACCGACCAACAGCTCCGCACCACCGTGGCTCTCCCCCACGGCACCGGACAGACCATCCGCATCGCCGTGATCGCCCGTGGTGAAGCCGTGGCCGCCGCCAAGGCCGCCGGCGCAGATCTGGCCGGTGATGATGATCTTGTGGAACAGATTGCCTCCGGCCAGATGGATTTCGATCTGTTGATCGCCACGCCGGACATGATGCCCAAGGTCGCCCGACTCGGTCGGGTGCTCGGGCCTCGCGGACTGATGCCCAACCCCAAGGCCGGCACCGTGACCACCGACCTTGCGGGAGCGATCAGCGAATTCAAGGCGGGCAAACTGGAATTCCGGGCTGATCGCACCGGCATCGTTCACGTTCGCTTCGGGAAGGCGAGCTTTGCGAGCCCGAAACTGCTCGGTAACCTCAAAGCCCTTCAGGAAACGATCGATCGCAACAAACCGAGCGGTGCCAAGGGGCGCTACTGGCGTTCCCTGTACGTCACCTCCACCATGGGCCCGTCGGTCGCCGTCGATTTCACCGCTCTTCAGGAGCTCAAGCAGGAGAGCTGAGCGAGGGCTGGGGCTGGCGCCAGCGACTCCGGAGCAGCAGCTCGGGATCCTGGCCCGCCTCAGCCGGCGAACTGAACAGAAAACCCTGAAAGCGTCGACAACCCTCCTTGCTCAGCCGCTGCCACTGCACCTCGTTTTCGATGCCTTCCGCCACCAGACGCAGTCCGAGCGCCTCGGCGAGGCTCATCACCGCCCGAAGAATGGCTGCATCGATTCGGTTGTGAACGAAGCCGTGAACATAGCTCTTGTCAATCTTCACTTCGGCCAATGGCAGGGAACGCAAGTAGCTGATTGACGTGTTGCCTGTACCGAAATCGTCGAGTGAGAACTCAATACCATGTTCGATCAGTCGACCCATGTGTTCTGCCGCCTGCTGGAGATCATCCAGCACCGTGGCCTCGGTGATTTCAAGCCGGATTCGACGCCCATCAATGCGGTTGGCTCCCAGTTGTGAAAGAACCCGCTGCACAAAGTTGGGCTGAAGAAACTGACTCGCGCTGAGGTTCACTGAAATTCGAAACTCGTCGCTGAGCTTGCCGCTCCAGCGCTGAAGCACGGTTCCGATCTGCTGGAGACTCCAGTCTCCGAGCTGGTGGATCAGCCCAGACTCCTCCGCCACAGGAATGAACTGATCCGGCGTCATCAGGGGTCGGCCGCCACGATTCCAGCGCGTCAACGCCTCGGCACCACAGATCCTCCCCTGTTCATTCACAATCGCCTGGAAATGAAGGGCCAGCTCACCGTCCTCCATGGCGGTCCTCAGCTGACCATCCAACAAGGCACGGCGGGTTGAAACAAGCTCCATGCCAGGCTGAAACACTCGCACCTTGGCCCGCCCCCTGCTCTTGGCTTCATAGAGGGCAAGATCGGCATGGCGCAGAAGCTCCTCGGCGTTTCGATTCTGATCAGCCAGGAGCGCCACCCCAACGCTCGCACTGTGGTGCGTGATCCCCCCATCGAGCTTGTACGGACGACTGAGCCGGCTGACGATTCCCATGGCCACACGCTCTGCGGCCGCCCGAGCAGTCTGCAGATTGCCATGAATGGGATACATCAACACGACAAACTCATCGCCTCCCAACCGGGCCACAAGGTCATACTGACGCACACCCTGACGCAACCTGCGGCCGACGATCCTCAGAATCTGATCACCGGCAGCATGTCCATGGGTGTCGTTCACCTTCTTGAAACCGTCAAGATCAATCATCAACAGAGCAAGCTGCTGCCCACTGCCCCGACAGGCCGCCATGGCCTGAGGCAACAGATCGAGCAGCCGGCGTCGGTTCGGCAGATCTGTCAGGTCGTCATAGAAGGCGAGATGACGCACGTGGGCCTCATGCCGGCGCCGCTCGGTGAGATCGAGAATCGTGCCTGAGAAACGGACGATCGTCCCTTCACGGTCATGACTGGTGCTGCCTCGCACCAGCACCGGTAACGGCGTGCCATCCATACGCAGAAGTTCAATCTCCTGAACGAGAGTGGTATCGCTCTCCCCGGCCAGGGCGCGACGCAGGCAATGGCTGAAGCCCTCCCGCTGAGAGGGATGAATCCGATCGAGCCAGAAACCTTGCTGCTCCATGGGTCCTTCCGCATGGCCTCCGAGCATTTCCACCCAGCGACTGGAAAGCAGGCAGCGATCGGTGCGCAGATCCCAGTCCCACCATCCATCGTTGGTGGCGTTGAGAATCTGCTGCAGGCGCTGCTCAGACTCCTCAAGCCTCTGCAGCTTGCGGGCGGTCTGTTTCTGAGTGCGGTTGTTGCAGAGATGCACCGCGAGGCGCTCCGCGATCTGGGTGAGCAGCTCCTGTTGTTCAGCCTGCTGCGCAGCGGAGCTGGGAGCAGGCCTGGTGTTGGCTGCCAGGGTGAGACCGATCACCGGCCCCTCCGGATCAAAGCCGGGGCAGACCAGACCATCGCTGAGGAAGAGACCGGCCAGACTCTGCAGGCTGGAGGTTTCCACCGGCTCGGCGCAGCGGAGATCACGTGCACGCACCTGCTCCATCAACTCCACCCCGATGGACCGCAGCAGGTCTTCAGGGAGTTCGAGGCCATGGACCGCCATCGCGACCACAGATCCGGCCTCGAACTCCCAGACCGCACCGACCGCCACCTCCAGCACTTCAGGGATCGCTTCGGCGAAGGTCTCCAGACGACAACCCAGCCCCCCACTGCAGAGCAGCGCATGGGAGATGCGGTTGAGGCGGTTCAGCTGGGTGATCACCCGATCCAGCCGGTTGCGCACGCCGAACAGCCCTTCAGAGGATGCGCTCGAGGCCGGTGGGACCGGATCGCTCACGGAACGGAAGCCCCGAGGGCACGACGCGTTGTGCTCACACTGGGTTGGTAGCCGTAACCATAGACACCCCCGTCCGAATCATGGATGATCCGCGGGGACACCATGATCACAAGCTCCCTTTTCTGGCGTCTTCCGGAACTACCTCGGAAGAATTGGCCAATGAAGGGGATGTCACCCAGGATGGGCCACTTGGTGACAACTTGCTGGTCGGAATCTGATATCACACCTGTCAGAATAAGCGTCTGCCCATCTCTGACGCGCGCACTGCCGCTGTCAAGCCTTCTGACGGCAAGAATGTCAATAGGGCCGCAGCCTGGGATGTTCTGCTGATCGGTTGCCGCTGTGACCTGTGGAGACAATGTAAACGTGACAAAACCGTTGTCATCAATCCGAGAGATTCTTGCGCCGAATGTCAGGCCAGCAATTCCGAACTTCGGCTCGCAGGCAATTCCCTGGTTGCCCTGAGTGCCCTGGGAGACATCATAAGAGGTGATCACCTGCTCTCCAACCGTCACAAATGCCTCGTTGGCACGAGGGCGACCGATCGACGCTGTTCCCAATCCTGTTTCTTCAGCAGACAGCTGAACCCCGACCTCCTTGCCCCCGGCAATCTCGTCCTTGTTTTCGGAAAGGATCAAGGTTGGGCTGGCGAGCACCTTGGTGGAGCTGGAGACAATCAGGGCCCTCAGTTGATCGACGAACTGATTATCTGGATATTGCAGGCCGGGATTGGGTGCACCACTCGGTTGCACACTTCCGAAGGTCGCCGTGAGTTGTCCTCCGTCACTCAGGATGAAGCTGTTGCCCGAACGAAAGGCAAAGCTATTGCTGATTTCAGAGTCATTATCCAGCGAGACGTCAAGAATCCGGATCGTCAACGCCACCTGCCGTTGCCGCAGATCGATCTGCTTGAGGTAATTCTCAGCCACCGCCACCAGCTGGGAATCACCCACCAGGGTGATCGTCTGCAGGCGTGAGTCGGTGGTTCCGGTGAGGCCCCTCAGCGGCCCGGTTGTGGACCCGTAGGTTTCGGTGGCGGTGATGTTCTGGGACGTGGTCTGTTGGCTTACGGCAGCTCCGGCCACCTGGTTGGCCTGGGGGGTTCCCTGGGTCACCGAATTGGAGATCACCGTCACCTTGGTGATCGCCGCCCCAAGACTGGCCAGGTAATCGGCTGCTGAGTTTGCTGAGGCCTGGTTGAGGCGATACACCTTCGACACCTGGGGCCCGAAGGATTTGCCAAGAACCGACGGACCGGCCAACACCATGCGCCCCTCAAGCCGACCCTGCCAGCCAGCGGCCAGCAGCACAGCGTTGAACGCCCTGGCATAGGGCTCGGCCCGGAAGGAGATCGACACGGGCCTGCCCGCCGGCACAGGTGTCGCCGCGGCAGCCGGGCTGGTCGCGGCGGCCAGGGATGGGGTGGGGGATGGTCCATCGTCGACATACACGAACCCGTAGCCGCCCATCTGGGCAAGGGTCATCAGCACTTCGCGGGCATCCGCCTGACGAATCGTCATCGACACCGGCGGCCCGCTCACGTTCAGAAAACTGCGATTGCGCAGCACCATCGTTCCCACGGCCATATCACCCAGCGGGGGCGCGACGGCGCGGGGCTGCAGCGGTGGCACCAGAGGCTGTCCCGGAATCCTTCCCGGTTGGGTGACATCCGGTCGGGCCGTGCTGCTGACGGTCTGCTGGGGCGTTGCGAAACGGATGATCAGGTTGCGACCATCCGCGCTCACCACGGGCGGAACCAGGGGAACTCCCTGAACGGGGGTCACGACCACCTGGAACCGGGTGCCCGCACCATCCAGGCTCACCTTCTGAAGCCCCAGCTCAGGGATGCTGAGCTGCTGCGGACCAAGCCTCAGCTCGCCTGGGCTTCCGATCACCAGATCACCCGTCCAGCCCGAGCTGCTGGCGCTTTGCAGCAGCTCGGGGCTGGCCCCCGTTCCTTCCACAACCAGTTCGACGGCCCCGCTCAGGCGCCGCAGCTTCAGTTGAAGACCCGCCCCTGAGGCGTCAGCCGCCGAACCTGAGGAGGGGCTGATCGGACGTGCCTGCGGCGCCGCCTGAAGCGGTTCAGAGGCCCAGAACGGAAGCACTCCGAAGATCACGGCCAGGGCACGCCAGGACCATCTCCCCACCATGAATTGCCCGGCTCCAGGGCGATGCTATCGGCACCTCAGGCCGAAGGCCAGAGCTCACCGCTTCGGCTGAGCGGCGGCACTGGATCCCGAGGGGGATCCGACCCGGTGGTACGTGGCCACCCGCATCTTGAGAAGCAGGCTGGGCGCGGCCTTTGGCGTGTTCACCCCAACCGTCGGGGAGGCACGATCCTCGGAGACAAGCTGGAGGTTGCTCTGGACCACCAGCACGCTGAGCTTCTCCATCCGGCGCATGAACGTGAGCAGGGCCGGGTAGCTGCCAACAGCGCTCAGCAGCACTTCCTGTTTGGCCACACCTGGGGCGAGCAGCGGATCAGGCGGTGGGGAGGCAGGCTTGCTCCCGCCCTCGGCCTGAGCTTCTCCAGAGGGTTCAGGCGAACTCGGCGCTGCCGACGGTTCGTAGAGAGCCAGCTGCACCCCACTGCGGGCGGCCAGTTCATCCACCTGAGCCATGAAGGTGGCCAGGCTGCCGCTGCCGGCGATGAGATCCAGCACCAGAGCCTGTTGCTCAAGGGCCTTCTGCCTGGCGGACTGCTCCTGCTCCAGGGCCCGTCGCAGCGAGGGCAGGCTCGCCTCCAGCTCCCGCAGCTCAGCCAGACGATTGCGTCCAAGTTGCAGCTGACGCCACTGGGGCCAGAGAATCAACCCGCCAAGAACCACCGCAACCACAGCAGCCAGGGCAATCGGCCCAGCGAACAGCAGGCCCTTGCGAGGAATGATCACAGCACCCCCGCTCGCTGAAGGCGCTGCAGACGCAAAGCCATGCCCTCAGCTCCCAGCTGCTTCAGGGTGGCCAGATCATCACCCTGCTCAGCGGGACGAAAAGCCGCCCTGAGCTCAAAGACCACCGGCTCAACGACCACCGGCTCAGGGACTCCAGGACGGACGTTTCCGGGATCATCCGGCTGCGCTCCGGTGGCGAGCTGCCGGGGTTCGCGGCTCGCCTTCAGCAGAACCACCCTGCCTGGATCGAACAGCGGCGAACGCTGGAGTTCGAGCTGCAACGCGTTGATCCGCACAAAGGCACGGGGATCCGCGGCCTGCCCCTTGATCTGAAGGGTCCCACCGTCCACGCGGGCATCCCTGAACTGCACCCCCTGGGGAGCCGCGCGACGCAACTCCTCCATCAGGACCGAGCCGGATCGAACCGCCACCAGGGCACGGGCCAGGGCACCGGTGCTCCTCTGAACGGTCTGGCGTTGTTTCCGGTCAGCCTGCAGGCGCTCCCGGAGCTGATCAGAGGCCGCCTGCATCGAAGCAAGGCGCTCCAGCTGATCGGAATGGGAACGGTTGAACAGCACCATGCCCCCCGCAGCGAGCAGCACCAGACCCAGCACGGTGCCACCCACCAGGGACCCCTGCAGCAACGGAAGCAGGGGGTCGCCCCGATCGGGCTCGGGCAGACCCAGCTGAGCGCGTCGCTCCCGGAGCAGATCGAGATCGCTGAGGCTCATGGCCACCCCATGCAGAGTCTGAGGCCGGACAGACGCAGACCCAGGGTTGGGTTTGCCTGAATGGGAGTCCAGCGCTCCAGGCAATCGGCGGGAACCAGCTTTCGCAACTCCGGCTCGGCGGATGCCAGCTGCTGCTCTTCTCCGTAAAGCAGCCATTGCTGGCGAACCTGGCCTCCTGAGTGCTGGTTCCAGAAGCGCCGGCAGCGCTCCAGCTCCAGGCGAAGCGTCCGATCAGCTCCAGGCTTGCCGTTCCAGCCGGACAGCTCCCAGTCAGCCAGGGGCACGCCCTCACGAACAATCCAGAGCCTGGCATGGGCGGACTCGATGTTGAGCAACCACTGCTCAACATCGCCCTGCCGGTGAATATCACTGCCCATCAACAGGCTCCACTCGCACACCTGGGGAGTGAGCAGACGCTGCAGCTGCAGACCAGCCAGATCGAACACCTCTGCCCAACCATCCACCACCGGCTTCGGAGCCGCCAGCACCAGCGCTCGAGGCGGTTCACCCGCAAGGGGCTCCACCTCGATGTAAGACTCGGCCAGCGGCCAGGGCATCCCGAGCTCAGGGGCCCGCAGACGAAGTTCTGCCCGCCCATTCTCCGGCATCCGGGCCTGGGGCCAGCGCACCACCCGCCAGCTGCTGGCCGGCTTCGGCAGACAGGCACCCACCCGCGCACCGGCCAGCCCCAGCTCCAGAAACTGATCTCCGATCAGATCGCCGATGGCCTCCCGCTCCAGCGGAACGCCCTTTCGGCAGGCTCCAACCGGCAGGGGAAGCTCAAGCGTCGGAGCGTTCGCCCCCAGGACCACACCCCTGACACAATCATCGCTCAGTTCGATCAGCACCCTGCTGGAGAGAACCTGGGTTTTCAGGTCTCGGATTCCAAGCCGCAGAGCGTCAAAACCCTCACGGAGCTTTCCGGGGATCTCTTCAACGTTCATTCCGGCAGCGCGCTGCTCGACGGATCAGACCAGCCAGGGCAGCCCGGAACCGACCGCCTGGCCAAGATGCACCAGTCCATGGCGGTCGAGCTGTCGGCCAAGGTTCTCAACAATCGCCGGCACCAGAGTAGGGCCCTCATAGATCCAGCCGGTATACAGCTGAACAAGAGACGCTCCGGCGCTGATCCGCTCCCAGGCGGCCTGGGGAGAATCGATGCCCCCCACCCCGATGAGCGGTAGGGCCGGCCCGGCGGTGGCGCGCAGTCGTCTCAGCACCTCGAGGGCCCGCTTGCGCAGCGGAGCACCACTGAGTCCGCCGGGTTCTTCGGCCAGGATCCGATGGGTCTGGGGCAGCCGACGCTGCTCGAGCCCCAGCCTGTGCAGGCTCGTGTTGACAGCGATGACTCCGGCGAGACCCTCCTCGTAGGCCAACCGGGCGATGGCATCAATCGCGTCATCCTCCAGATCCGGGGCGATCTTCACCAGCAGAGGGGGGCAGCCCGGCAATCGCCGGAGCCGTTCCACCAGCCGCCGCAGGCGGGCTTCCTCCTGGAGCTCGCGCAACCCCGGGGTGTTGGGGGAACTGACATTGACCACGCCATAGTCAGCGAGTGGGGCCAGCACCTCGAGCGAGGAGGCGTAGTCGTCAGGGGCCAGCTCCAGGGGTGTGATCTTCGACTTGCCCAGGTTGATGCCGAGCACGGCCGGCCGCTGGCCAGCCGGAGCCAGGCGCTGCCGCTCCAGGATGCGACGGGCCGCCTGGGCACCGACATTGTTGAAACCCATCCTGTTGAGAGCGGCCCGCTCCTGAGCCAGACGGAACAGGCGGGGCCGGGGATTACCCGGCTGGGGATGCCAGGTGATGGTGCCCAGTTCAGCGAAGCCGAACCCGAAGTGATGCCAGATGCCGGCTCCCGTTCCGTTCTTGTCGAAGCCTGCAGCCAGCCCGATCGGATTGGGGAAGCGACAACCGAACAGCGTCTGCTCCAGGCGCGGATCATGACGCTGAAGCTCAGCTCCAAGGCCCGCCAGGATCCCGCTGAACACCGGCCATTGCCTCCGCAGAGAAGCCTGGCCGATTGCGGTGAGCGCCAGGGCACTCAGCTGCTCAGCGTCAGCCCCTTCATCACCAGCCAGAAGAGGCGTGATGAAACGACGGTAGAGAGCCCCGGTGCTGCCCAGTTGTTCCGACTGCACACTGGCCATCGGCGCGATCAGACCTGCTCCAGCAATCCTCCTCCGTGGCGTCTCAACCGCCAGCGGCCCTGCGCCAGCGGTTCAACCAGCCAGTCGCGCCAGATCCAGGGATCACGACGTTGCTCCAGTCGGGCCGCGGGCTGCTCAACCAGCTGGGCCAGCTCCAGCAGACTGAGGCCATGGCCGCCCTGGGCCAGTCGCTCCGCCAGCTCCAGTCGGGTGAGCAGCTGCTGAAGTGACCGAGGGGCGAGATCAATCCCGCCCACGGCCAGAAGCTCAGGACGCCCCCCACGGGCAAAGGCGACCGCGATCGAATCACAACGCTCGTTGTCAGGATCACCGCTGTGCCCCTTCACGTAGGAAAGGGGCACATCAGGAAGTCGCGCCCGATCCAGCCGTTCCCAGAGATCACGGTTGAGCACAGGGCTTCCGGACGCTGTGCGCCAGCCCTTGCGCTTCCAGCCCGGCAGCCAGCGGCCCAGTCCATCAATCAGGTAGCGGCTGTCGGTTCGGATCGTGAGCGCCGGATCACGAGGCAGCTCGGCGAGGGCATCCAGGAGAGCCAGGGCCCCGGTGAGCTCCATGCGGTTGTTGGTGGTGTCCGCTTCAGCGCCACCCATCTCCTGAACCGATCCATCGGAGAAACGCAACAAGGCTCCCCAGCCCCCAGGCCCCGGGTTGCCACTGCAGGCTCCATCGCAGGCTGCAGACACCACCGCGAGAGTCTTCGTGACCACTGGACAACTCACCCTGATCCGTTAGGAAAGCATGCTGCACAGCTCGTCCAGTCACCAGGCTTTCAAATGGGA
This sequence comes from Cyanobacteriota bacterium, assembly GCA_035285465.1. Classification (GTDB taxonomy): domain Bacteria; phylum Cyanobacteriota; class Cyanobacteriia; order PCC-6307; family Cyanobiaceae; genus UBA5018. The sequence goes on along the minus strand of JAYKHC010000124.1, from coordinate 1,847 downwards.
AACCGGTTCGGGGCCCGACCCGCCTTGCGAGACCATCGCTCTTCATTGCTGCTGTTCGGTGCCGGCATCGGATTGGCCGGGTGGTCTCTCGCCAGTCACCAACAGGCCGTGGCCGAATCCCTGTTCGGGGCGGAACCGGTGCAGGCCGACTCCACACTGGCCATCGCCCAGCCCCTGGGTGACGACCGCTGGGCCCTCGCACTGGTCGAGAGAACACAACCCGGCCGGCACTGCTGGCGAGAGCGGAGTGACGGCACGGTGCACCTGCGCCCGGAAGATTTCCTCAGGCCTGGCCTCTGCAGCCGTGTTCAATCGAGCAACAGCTATTCGCTGCGGACCGCTGGGCAGGATCTGCCCAGCTATTGGCGACTGCGGATCGAGCCTACGGAGGATCGGCTTGAGCTTCAGGCCTTCAACCCTTCTCAGCCGACTCCGATCGTGATCGGTGTCAGTGACAAACCATCAGGCACCGGAACCGACGAGACGCCGGCCTTCAGGCTCAACACCGGCTGGACTGTCGAAAAGCGCAGCTACGAAGGCAGGCTGCTGAACCATCTGTACCTCAGCAATCGGCAACCCCTGGGCACCCTTCTCAGCGCAGCAGCCGCGGGATCGGGAACACTGCCGGTTGCTCCACCACCGCTGCTGCCCGCCCGTGCCGAACCGGGTCCTGCCATGCCGGAGCCGGGTCAGGTGATTGCCCTGCAGGTTGTTCCGTTCAGAAGTCCCTGAACAGAGGACCCGACGTGCCAATTCAGAATCCGCCCCTTCAGCCAGCACCCACAAGCCCATTCCCGGTACTTTATTGAGGTGTGAGGAGTGGGAACGCACTTTCAGGGTCGAAACGAGGAAAGACTCCTGAAAACGTTCCGACACAAAGCCCCGCTGTCTGCGGGGCTTTTTTCATGGGTTGCCTCAGAACGGTGAGCCGACCTGGTGAGGCCGGCCCCGTTCTCTCACTTGATGGAGACCTTGCCACCCACCTCTTCGATGGATTTCTTGAGGGCCTCTGCATCGGCTTTGGAGATTCCCTCCTTGATGGCTTTAGGAGCCGATTCGACCAAGGCCTTGGCCTCGCCGAGACCCAGGCCAGTGGCTTCGCGAACGGCTTTGAGAACCTTGATTTTGGCAGTGTCCTCAAATCCGTCGAGAATCACGTCGAATTCGGTCTTCTCCTCAACGGCTTCTGCAGCCGCGCCGGCGGCAGGAGCCGCCATCACCACGCCAGCAGACGCAGCGGCGGAGACCCCGAAGGCCTCCTCGATCTGCTTGACAAGCTCGGAAGCTTCCAGCAGGGAGAGGGTCTTGAGTTGTTCGAGAATGGTGTCGGTTGTCGTAGACATGGTTGGGAATCAGCAACAGATCTGTGTGTGGCCTCAGGAGGCCGAACCTTCGCCGTCGGCATGCTGCTTGAGCGCCCGGGCGAGACCGGACGGAACTTCGTTGATGCCGATCGCCAATTGGGTGGCCACGCCGTTGATCGCACCAGCGATCTGGGCCATGAGCACCTCCTTGGAGGGCAGATCCCCGATCGCCTTGATCTCGGACTGGGAGAGGAGCTTGCCTTCGAACAGGCCGCCCTTCGTTTCCGATTTCTTGGTGTCTTTCTGGAAGGCTTGAACGGCCTTCACAGCACCACCCACGTCGCCCTTGACGAGCACGAAGGCGTTGGTGCCGGTGAGCAGGGAGTCGAGTTCCGACCAGGCGCTGTTGCCATCAATGGCCCGGCGCATCAAGGTGTTTTTGGTCACCTTGCACACACCGTTGCTGGCCTGCAGACGGGTCCGCAGATCAGACATCTCCTTGATGGACAGGCCCTTGAAATCAAGGACCAGCGCCATTTCGGC
>JAYKHC010000123.1:0-9041 GCA_035285465.1 Cyanobacteriota bacterium | reverse complement strand
GATTCGGCCTCGGATCTCCTGGAGGCGATCCAGAAGGCCTGGTCTGCGGGCGGGCGCCGTGTGCTTGTGGCGGGTTCTCTGTATCTGATCGGTGAGGTGTTGAAAGCGGTGTAGGCGTTGGGGCTGGAGGGAATCTCCGGGTTTTCGGCATGGGTGCAGGGGCGTGCGTGAGGGAAAACCCGTCGATGAGATCCGTGAATAGGTCTTCGCTGATCGCACCTCTCGGTGCGACACGAGTCTCAGGACCGCAGCCACGGCACTGCCGCGGCATGTCCGCGACCGCTGGTTTCGATCAGTGAGGGCTGGGCGGCCCTGTCCCATGACATCAGAGGACTTCTGGAACTCCTTTGAAGGATCCGTGGTACCTGCATCCCTGGGGCAGCGCTGTTCGAGAACCTGGAGAACGGCGTCTCCGTACAGGCGGTCCTGGACCAGGCGCGGATTTCTTGAGTCGCACAACGTGTCTGCTGTTGAAGCGACCGACCTAGCGTCTTGTCATGACCCTCAGCAGCTTCACGAGCGGCTCTGATCTGCTGGTGGTGATTCCTCAGCCCACCCTGACGCCCACCGAGCGTCAGCTGGCCCTGCGTGAGGGGGCACATTGGATCCTGCCACGTTTGCCGATGAACCTTGGGATCGTTGGCGCAACAGAGCCTCGAGACATTGCTCAAGTCCTTGCTGGTGAGCCATGGACAGAAACCACCCAACAGCCATAAATTGCAGCTCTAGGTTGGCCGTCATCCCGCAGCGCGGCGGCGGTGAAGCTGAGCACGCTCGTGGCCAGCGAGAGCGCCTCCTCATCCTGTGGGTGGCGGGTCTCACTGCTCATGTGCGTGAGTGCCTTTTCCGCGCCCTGACCAGCCTGATCGCAGGCCTGGGCATGAAAGCCTTCCGCCGCTGTGAGGCGGGCAACCGCCAGATCGCTCCGGGCTTGCCGCACACAGGTTTCAACGCGCGGCGTCATCGGCGCCTATCAGCATTGCGGATCCAACGCCATGGCATCGGATCCAATCGACGCCCAGTAGGGGTCTCCCTTAACCCGCAACTGCTGCCATCGCGCCTCCCTGAGGGTGATCACATTGTCAACCAGCCCCGTTCCATCGCCTTGAACGAAAGGGCGGCGCTGGTTGGCGTTTTTGAACTGGCCTACGTTCAATTAGGGCTTGACTTCTGCCCATGACGATTGCATCTCCAGCTACGCCCGCAGCTGCCCCGGCACCGCAGCTGCTCCCGGATGATCTGCAGCTCACAGCAGAGCAGTTGCAACTGTGTGCCAGGCCAATCCCAACGCCGTGCTGGAGCTTGATGCTGGCGGCCATCTCACTCCGCGGTCATGTCACTCAAACGACACCCACAGGCAGTGAAACGGCTCGGTGCTGAGTCCCGATGCGTTGATCCTGCAGCTGGAGCGCTGGCAGGCCCTCACGCCACATCAGCGCCGCACGTTCGCTCCGCTCTGCCCCGACCTGGTGGTGGAGTTGGCCAGCCCCAGCGACGAAGGCCCACGCGGTCTCACCGCTCTGCGCCGCAAGATGGCTGCTGAACAGTCCAATGGCGCCCAGCTGGATGCAGGCCCGTTGTTTCCGCGCTTACGGATCGCTCCGGAGGAGATCTGGACGGAGTGAGCATCGCTGGCCTTCCTCGCCGCCGATGTCGTCGCCCCCGAGCGCATCGCCTTGCCTGATGGTGAAACGCTCCCCCAGCAACGAAACCCTCTTTGGCGAGCCCTGCGTGAAGATGGTTACCGCTGTGGTGGCTGATATGGGCCTTGGTTTCCGGTTTGACCCCCTGGCCAGTCTCGCGCTGCTCGCACGGCTGGCGGCCGGCGTCGCGCTGCTGCTCCTGCTGGCCTGGCCGCTGCAGCCGGCCTGGGCGGAGTTCTCGGGGGTCGATTACACCCTCACCAACCAGAACGGTGCCGATTTCCATGGTCAGGATCTGGCCAACACCTCCTTTGCTGGGGCGGCCGGCCGTCAGGCCAACTTCGCCGGCGCCCGGTTGCACGGGGCCATCCTCACCCAGGCAGCGTTCCCGGAGGCCAGTTTTGCCGGGGCTGACCTGAGCGGTGTGCTGATGGACAAGGTGGATTTCTCCGGGGCTGACTTCACAGGCGCCAACCTCAGTGGTGCGATCGCCTCCGGCAGCAATTTCGCCGGGGCCACGGTGACCCATGCCGACTTCAGCGATGCCCTGATCGATCGCAACGATCAGCGTCTGCTTTGCCGCGACGCGGAAGGTACCAACCCGATCACCGGCGTTGACACCCGCGCCAGCCTGGGCTGCTGACGGCTTCAGTGGCGTTCGAGCCACCCCCGCAGTTTGCCGGGATTGAGCAGGCCCGCTGGGTCGTAGGCCGCCTTGGCGGCCACCTGGTCGGCATCGATCACCCCCAGGCCCCCATCCTCCACGGTGATCACATGGGGGTTGAACAGGAAGGCCCCGAGCTCACGGCAGTCAGCCATCAGATCGGCCAGCCGCTCAGGGCCCTGCCAGCGCAGCAGCGGCAGGCAGGCCAGCCGCGGGCTCCCCGCCTGCCGCACCGCCTCGAGGTGCCAGAGCACGTTCTCACCCCAGCGCTCCCGCAGAGCCTGCAGGCAGGGTTCCTCGGGCTGGGGCAGCAGCATCTGCAGGTAGGTCCAGTCGGGGTGTGGACGGCGCCAGTGCAGGGTGGTGTGGTTCCAGGTGAGCTCCCGCAGCGGCAGCCCCCGGCCCTCTCCCTGCGGGGCCAGCCAGAGCAGCTCCCCGCCGAGGGTCGGGAGCCAGGAGGGCAGCACCTCCAGGGCGGCCGGGGCCGCCAGCAGCACCAGCCGGTGTTCTCCCGCCGCCTGGGGGCAGTCCGGCGGCCAGGGGAGCTCTCCCACAATCGGGGCTTCCAGCGCGCAGAGCGCATTCAGCTCCAGCGCTGAGCCCGTCAGGCTCCGAGCGGCGGCCACGGCCTGATCCCAGTGGGCGAATCCCAGCACCAGCTGCTGCCAGGCCACCGCCTCGCAGCTGGGCAGTCGCACGGCGGTGAGAATGCCGTTGGTGCCATAGCTGTGGTTGAGGGCCTGGCAGGTGGCAGCGTCGAGCTGAAGCAGCCGCGGCTCCGGTTCCAGGGTGACCACTTCCACTCCGAGCAGGTTGCCGGGATCACGGAGGAACCCCCAGCGCAGCGAGCCGATCCCGCCGGATCCACCGGCGATGAACCCCCCCACCGTGGCACTGCGGTAGGTGCTGGGGGCCAGGCGCAGGGCACGGCCGTGGGGGGCCAGCTTCTGATCCAGGGCCGCCAGGCCGCAACCCGCCTCCACGTCGATCACACCGCTGAGTGGATCGAGATGGCGCAGGCGTGTGAGCCCGGAGAGATCGAGCACCAGGCCACCCACCAGCGGCACGCACTGGCCGTAGTTGCCGGTGCCGGCACCCCGCAGCGTGAGCGGCACCTGATGGCGGGCGCAGGCTGAGGCCACCGTGAGCACCTGCTTCACGCTGGAGGCCCGCACCACCAGATCGGCGCGCTTCCCCTCCAGGAGCGGCACCAGCACGGGCGAGAAGTCGAAGCAGTCGCGGGAGAGGCGCAGCAGCTCGCCGGCAACAGCGGCAGGACTGCCGGGCTCAAGCGGGCCGATCAGATTCAGGCCGGGATCGCCGGCCACCAGCTCGGCGGTCAGAGCCTGGATCCGCTGCGGCGATGGAGGGTCGGGCCATGAAACGGTCATCGGCAGCCAGCAAACAGAGGGGATGGGGATTCCCAGCAGGGTGGGGGGAGCCAGAGCCCCTGGCGCAGAACGCGGCGCTGCGGCGTTCGGCACAGCATCTCCCCCCAGCCGCTCACGCCGAGCACCAGAAGATCCGCCGGCCCGCCCTCACGCAGCACCCCATCCCATGTCAGGCCCATCAGTCGGGCTGCGGCGGTGGTGAACGGCGCCAGACCCTGGCGTAGCCAGGGAGCCAGGTGAAAGGCCACCGCAGCCAATCCCAGGGTGGCCAGGGGGTCGAAGTCTCCGCCGGGAAACCAGGGGTCCTGCACGTTGTCGCCACCTACAGCCACCGTGAGGCCAGCCTGCTGCAACACCGGCACCGGTGCCAGCGGCCGCAGCTTCGGCGTTCCTTCCGGCCGCCTGCCGAGCAGCCAGAGGTTGGTGCTGGGGAGGGCCACCACGCTGAGACCGACCCGGGCCATGCGCTCAGCCAGCGGCTCGAGCTTCCGGGCTCCCAGCAGGCCAAGGCTGCTGGCGTGGCTGCAGGTGAGCGGCACGTCCAGGCGCTGCTCGATCAGGGTGCGTGTGATCAGCGCCACACCGCGGCCGGGCTGTTCGGCGCTTTCGTCCACGTGCAGATCGAGGCCTGCACCCACCTGCTCTGCCAGCCGCAGACAACGCACCAGCATCGGGCCGGCATGGGCTTCGAAGCGGTAGGGCGGCCCCAGCACGCCCCCCATCCATCCCCCCTCCGCGGCCAGCTGCCGCGCCTGGGCTTCCCCCTCCGGCGTGCTCCAGTGGCTGATCGAAGCCAGCAGCACCAGCTGCAGCTCGATCCGTCCGCGCCAGCGCTGCTGCAGCTGACGCAGGCTCTCCCAGCTCGGCCCTGCCGCCGCGCCCACCCCATCCACATGGCTGCGGATGGCCCGCACACCATTGCGCCAGGCCCGCTCCAGGGCCCGCTCCCCGCGCTCCAGCACCTGCTCAGCCGTGCGCTGCTCGAATTCCCGCCGGTTGGCGGCCATCGCACCGGCCATCGTGCCCTCCCGGTTGGGGAAGGCCGTGGCCGTGAAGGCCTTGTCGAGATGGGCGTGGGGTTCGATCAGGGGGGTGAGCGCCAGCGGCAGATTCCGGGCGCACGGTTCAGCGGCCAGGGGCTCCAGGGAGCGGATCCGTCCATCAGCCCAGGACAGGCGTACCGCAACAAGCCCGCAGGCGTCGGCCTGCGGCAGGGTGGTGAGCGTTGGATCCAGAAGACACCTCGGAACCCTGGCGGCCAGGGAGCCGCATCCCGCACCGCTCACGGCCGCTGGCCGGTCTGGATGTTGATCACGTGGAACTGGCCTGCGCCCGCCAGGGTGACAGCCTCATAGCGGGGCAGCTGCAGATTGGGAAGCAGCTGCTGCCCTCCAAGCTGGGTGCGGTAGAGGCTGGCCACTCCGAAATTGGTGCGCCGGCTGTGGTCCAGGGCCAGTCGGCCCAGCACCTGCTGCTGGGAGGCCACCAGCTCCGGGCAGCGCTGGAGCAGCAGCCGGATCGCCAGGGGCAGGCTGCTGCCCTGGCACACCTCCTGGGTGAGCGTGTCTGCCAGCCGACGTCCGGCGAAATCCTGAAAGTCTTCAGGCCCCGGATTGGTCAGCACCAGCCCGAACACACCGGCTGCCGCAGCAAGCAGGGCGCAGGGTGCCCAGGAAGGAGCCATCGATGGGTGGGACGAAGGGGCGGACAAGAGGGGGAAGGGTCGGTTGATACATTGGGGCGTACCACGGCGGGCGTAGCCAAGTGGTTAAGGCAGCGGCTTGTGGCGCCGCCATTCGGGGGTTCGAATCCCCTCGCTCGCCCTTCTGATTCTGACCTGAAATCCGTTCAGCTCAGCAGTTCATCCAGCAGCAGAGCATCCAGCAGTGGCCCGGCTCCGTGGCGCACGGGGTCTGTGCAGGGCAGTCCGGTCATGGCCGCGGTCGTGGTGAGGGCAGCCTGCGCCTCCGCTTCCGAAAGCCCCGCACTGTTCAGAGCCACGGCCCGCACGCGGGGGCGCCGGCCATCGGGGCGAGCCAGGGCAGCCAGGGCCTCATGGCTGGCGATCAGCTCCGGCAGGGGGGGCAAGCTGAGCTCCGGCAATCCCTTGGTGTGGCGCTGGCCGTGGCGGTGCACCAGCAGCAGATCCGTGGGCTGGCTTCCCCGGATCAGGGGCAGGGTGGCCGTTGATCCCGGATGGCAGAGGGATCCCTGACCTTCCACAAACAGCCAGCCGCCGGAGCCGAGCTCGGCTCCGGCGGCGAGGACGGCGGCTTCCACAGCACCGGCTGCATAGTCAACCCGTACGGCGTCGAGGGCCACGCCGCTGCCGCTGATCAGAATCCCTGCCTGGCCCGTGCCGATGAAGCGAGCCGCCAGGCCCCGTCGCCGGGCTTCCCGTTCAAGCTCCAGGCAGGCGCTCATCTTTCCCACGGCCATGTCGGATCCCACGGCCAGCAGCCGGCGGCAGGGCAGGGTCGCGGCCCGTGCCGCCGCCACGGCGAGAGCGGCGGGCTCCACCCGCAGGTCCCAGATCCAGGCCTCCGGATGGCGCAGCGCCGCCAGTTCGGGGTCGTCCCCGATCCGGGTGTGGAGGCCGCTGGCGACGCTGAGGCCAGCAGCCAGCGCCGCCGCCAGATCGGTGCGGACCGGATCGGGCAGTCGTCCGCCGGAAGGGGCCAGTCCCACCACCGCCACTTCAGGCCTGAACGGCAGGGCTTCCTGCAGCGACCCCACCAGCGGCACAGCGCGCTGGATCCCTGTGATCGCAGACAGCGAGCCGCCAGCATGGGTTGGATCCACCACCGCCACGATCGGGCCCTGGCGGTAGCGCAGCATCGCCAGGCCGGTCTTGCCACTCAGATCGGTGAGGCCGCCATGGAGCAGCAGCACGATCGGCTGCTCCGAGCCGAGGGGGCCGATCACGGGCCTCCGGCGGCCCGGGCCGCCAGCCAGGACGCAGGGGCGCTGATTCCCAGCCCGGGGGCCCCGGAGTCCTTCAAGCGATCACCCTCGAGCCCCAGGCCCCCAAATGGATCGTCGATCAGGTTGAGGTGGCTGTCGAGGTCGGGCCAGCGCACCAGGGGCAGCAGCTGGGCGGCGGCGCCATTGAGCAGCGAAGCATCCGAATAACAGCCGAGCATCACCCCCAGCCCCAGCCGCCCGGCTGCACGCGCCATCAGCAGGGCCTCACTGAGGCCGCCGCTTTTGAGCAGTTTGATGTTGATGCCATCCACGAAGGGAGCCAGACGCAGCAGGTCGGCCAGATCCCAGCAGCTTTCATCGGCCACCAGCGGCACCGGACAGTCCAGATCCAGGGCGGCGAAGCCGGCCGTGTCCAGATCCGGATCGGCCAGGGGAGGCAGGGGCTGCTCCAGCAGCACCACTCCGGCGCATTCCAGAGCGGGCGCCATCTTCCGTGCGGCGTCCAGGCTCCAGCCGCCGTTGGCGTCCACCTGCAGTTCGCAGGGAGATCCACGGTCCTGGCGCCGCCGCTCCAGGGCCTCGGCCACCGCCTCCAAGAGGGCCAGGTCGTGATCCAGGCCAGCCGGACTGCCGAGCTTGAGCTTGATGCGACTGGCGGGCAGCTGCAGCCACCAGCGCTCGAGCCGCGCCAGCACAGCCTCGGTTGGGCCTAAGCCCAGGGTCACACTGGTGGCGACTCCGGCTCCTGGATCCAGCCCCCAGAGCCGATGCAGCGGCTGGTTGAGGCGCTTGCCCCACCAGTCGTGGAGCGCCAGATCCAGGCCGCAGCGCGCCGGCGGGCTCAGCCCCGCCAGAAGCGGCTCCAGGGCCTGCAGAGGTGCTGGTGAGAACGGCTCGAGCCGGGGTGTCAGCGCCAGGAGTTCAGCGGCGATCTGATCGGTCTCGAAGTGCCGATGACCGGTGTCGAAAGCTCCGGTCTCGCCGATTCCCACAATCCCTTCGGCTTCGACCGCCACCAGCAGATGCTCCACCGCCGCGGTGGTGCCCCGGCTGATCGCCAGAGGAACGCTTTTGGTGAGCGGGAAGCGGCGCAGGCGGCAGTGCATGCTGAGAGCGTGGGCACCCGGCGATGGCTAACACCACGCTGCCATGCTCACCGGATCAGTGCCGTGATCGCGATCGGCTCGAGCTCGAAGATCAACTGCAGGCCATTGCCCTGCTGGAACCATGACGGCCACCTTCCCTGACAGCCTGCTCCCCGGCCCAAACCCCGCCCTGGAACAGGCAGCCGGGCGACGTGGCAGCTACTGGATCACCACCTTCGGCTGCCAGATGAACAAGGCCGATTCCGAGCGCATGGCCGGCATCCTGGAAGCGATCGGCTATCGCGAGGCCCCGGCCGAGCTGGAGGCTGATCTGGTGCTCTACAACACCTGCACGATCCGCGATAACGCCGAGCAGAAGGTGTACAGCTACCTGGGCCGCCAGGCCCAGCGCAAACGTGTCAACCCCAGTCTCACCCTGGTGGTGGCGGGCTGCGTGGCCCAGCAGGAGGGCGAAGCGCTGCTGCGGCGGGTGCCCGAGCTGGATCTGGTGATGGGCCCCCAGCACGCCAACCGGCTCGATGTGCTGCTGGCCCGGGTGGAGCAGGGCCAGCAGGTGGTGGCCATCGAAGAGCACCACATCCTGGAAGACATCACCACCGCCCGCCGCGACTCCCGGGTGTGTGGCTGGGTGAACGTGATCTACGGCTGCAACGAGCGCTGCACCTACTGCGTGGTGCCCTCGGTGCGCGGCAAGGAGCAGTCGCGCCTGCCGGAGGCGATCAGGCTGGAAATGGAGGGGCTGGCGGCCCAGGGCTTCAAGGAGATCACCCTGCTGGGCCAGAACATCGATGCCTACGGGCGCGACCTGCCCGGCATCACCCCCGAAGGCCGCCGCCAGCACACCCTCACCGATCTGCTGCAGGCCGTGCACGACGTGCCGGGCCTGGAGCGGATCCGCTTCGCCACCAGCCACCCGCGCTACTTCACCGAGCGGCTGATCGATGCCTGCGCCGATCTGCCCAAGGTGTGCGAGCACTTCCACATCCCCTTCCAGAGCGGCGATGACGCCGTGCTCAAGGCGATGGCCCGCGGCTACACCGTGGATCGCTACCGCCGCATCATCGAGCGCATCCGCGAGCGCATGCCCGACGCCGCCATCAGCGCCGATGTGATCGTGGCCTTCCCCGGCGAAAGCGACGCCCAGTACCGCCGCACCCTCGATCTGATCGAGGAGATCGGCTTCGATCAGGTGAACACCGCCGCCTATTCGCCCCGCCCCAACACCCCCGCCGCCGACTGGCCCGATCAGCTGCCGGAAGCGGTGAAGGTGGATCGCCTGCAGGAGCTCAACGCCCTGGTGGAGCGCATGGCC
>JAYKHC010000122.1:0-6807 GCA_035285465.1 Cyanobacteriota bacterium | reverse complement strand
CGAAGCTCAGGTGCGGCCGGCCGCTGCAATCCAGTGCCACCTGCACCAGCGCCTCATCCAGCGGTGCCACAAAGTGACCGAAGCGGTGGATGCCGCGCCGCTCCCCCAGGGCCTGGGCCAGGGCCTGCCCGAAGGCGATGCCCACATCCTCGTTGGTGTGGTGATCATCGATGTGGGTGTCGCCTGTGGCCTGGATCTGCAGGTCGAGCAGGCCGTGACTGCTGATCTGGTGCAGCATGTGATCGAGGAACGGCACCCCGGTGTTCACGGAACAGCTGCCGGCGCCATCGAGATTCAGATCCACCCGCACATCGGTTTCGCCGGTGACGCGATGGACCTTGCCGGTGCGCATGGGAGGGGGTACGCCTGCCGGCGTCGGGTTGCTGGCTTTGATCATGGCGTTCCCTCACATCCCGGTGATGCAGTACCCCGCATCCACGTAGAGCACCTGGCCGGTGATCCCGGCGGCCAGGGGGCTGGCCAGGAAGGCGGCGGCATTGCCCACTTCGTCCTGGGTCACGGTGCGGCGCAGGGGGGCCTTTTCCTCCACGTTGTGGATCATCTCGAGAATGCCGCCGATGGCGCTGGACGCCAGGGTGCGGATCGGCCCTGCGCTGATCGCATTCACCCGCACCTGCTTCTCGGGGCCGAGCTCGGCGGCCAGATAGCGCACGGATGCTTCCAGGGCCGCCTTGGCCACGCCCATCACGTTGTAGTTGGGGATGGCGCGCTCGGCACCGAGATAGCTGAGCGTGATCACGCTTCCCCCCGGATTGAACAGGGGCTTGGCGTGGCGGCAGAGCGGGGCCAGGGAATAGGCACTCACCTCGAGGGCGCGGGCGAACCCCTCGGGGCTGATGGCGCTGTAATCGCCGATCAGCTCCTCCTTGCCGGCGAAGGCCAGGCAGTGCACCAGCACATCGATCGAGCCCCACTGCTCCCTGACCCGAGCGAAGACCGCTTCAATCTGGGCCGGGTCCTGCACGTTGAGGGGCTCGAACAGGGTGGGAGCCAGCGGCGCGGTGAGGTCGCGCACCTTGCCTTCGAAGCGGCCCTTCTCATCGGGGAGATAGGTGACGCCCAGTTCGGCGCCGGCGGCATGCAGTTGCTGGGCGATGCCCCAGGCGATCGACTTGTTGTTGGCGATGCCCGTCACGAGGGCTGTCTTGCCGCGCAGGTCGAGGAGCATGGGGCCGGGGAGAGTGGAGCGATTCTCTCCCACACCCGGCCGTGGACTCTCCGCCCTCCGCTCTGAACGGTGTGCCCCTGTCCTGGACCGCAGCCGGGGCCGATCTGCCGCGAAGCTTCAGCAGCCGCGAGGCGCTGGCCGCCGAACTGGCCCGGCGTTTCCCTGAGGCTGGCGGCCCCCTCAGTCCGATCCGGGGCGGTCGCCGGGCGGCCGAGCAGCGGCTGGCGGCGGTGCAACCGGCCCGCTATGGCCGCAGTCGCAACTTTCTGGACGGGGCGGTCACCCACCTCTCGCCCTACATCCGCCACGGTGTGCTGGGCCTGGCGGAGGTGCGCGATGCCGTGTTCCAGAAGCTGCGGGCCGGCGGCGGCCGGGCTGCCGGCGAGAAGCTGATCAATGAGCTGGGCTGGCGTGATTTCTGGCAACGCGTCTGGAGCCAGCTGGGCGACGCGATCTGGGACGACCAGGAACCGCTGAAGACCGGACACCCCCCTGCCGCTTATGCCGCCGGCCTGCCGGCTGAGATCACCGCTGCCGCAACCGGTCTGGCCTGCATCGACGGTTTCTCCCGCCAACTGGTGGAAACCGGCTGGCTGCACAATCACGCCCGGATGTGGCTGGCCGCCTATGTGGTGCACTGGCGGCGGGTGCGCTGGCAGGCCGGGGCGCGCTGGTTTCTGCAGCACCTGCTCGATGGCGATCCGGCCAGCAACAACCTCAGCTGGCAGTGGGTCGCCAGCAGCTTCAGCCAGAGGCCCTATGTCTTCAACCGCAGCAATCTGGAGCGCTACAGCGGTGGAAGGTATTGCCGCAGCTGCGAGGCTGCAGCGCGCGGGGCCTGCCCCTTCGAAGCCGACTACGACACCCTCAGGGACCAGCTGTTCCGGAATCAGCGGCCATGAACCAGCCCATTCTCTGGATCCATGCTGAGGCGCTGGGCCCGGCCAATCCCGCTCTGCAGGCCTACAGCGGCCGGCCGGCGGTGTTTGTGTTCGACGAAGCTCTGATCCGCAGCCAGGCGATCAGCCTGAAACGGCTTGGATTTCTCTACGAATCGCTGCTGGAGCTGCCGGTGACGATCCGGCAGGGGGACGTGGCCGAGCAGGTGCTGGCCTTCGCCTCGCGGCATCGGGCCGATGGAGTGGTCACCACGGCTGGGGTGGATCCGCGCTTCAGACGGATCCACGGGGTGCTGGCCCGGCAGCTGCCGGTGGCGGTGCTGGAGCCCGAAGCCTTTGTGGAGCTGGAAACGCCGCCGGGGCTGCGCCGCTTCAGCCGCTACTGGCGCCGGGCCGAGGAGCAGGTCTGGACGACCTATTGACTGGAGGACCTATGGAGCAGTCGGCTCGCCCAGCAGCAGCTGCTGTTCGCTGCGTTCCACGGCGCTGGGGTCACTGAGCAGGTTGGGTTCCTCCAGCAGGGGGTAGCGCTGGGGTTTCACATCCTGGGGGCGCAGGGGCGGCTGCTGCCACTGGAAGCGGCGGCCAGGAGCGCTGCTGCGGCAGAGGGCCTCGCTTTCCTTGCGCAGGGCCTTCTGCACATCGGAGCGGGCCACCGCCTGGAAGAATTCCAGGCGGCTGGCCAGCCCGGAGCTGAACGGTGCGGTGCCGTTGCCGTTGAACAGCCTGGCGGCATCCGGAGTCCAGCGGGGTCGACACACCCCGGCCTGGCTGGTGTCGATGTCGATCCAGATGTGCAGACCGAACCCATCGGGTTGGCTTACCACGGCCAGACCGTCATGGGGCAGCCGGCGTTGCAGCGGGTAGGTGCTCCAGGTGGGGGCGCGATGGGCTGGAACACAGCCCGCGCAAAGCCCCAGCAGCAGGCCGGGAGCGGCCCATCGCTTCCAGAATGAACGGGAAGGTCCCCACTGAGCGTTAGCCATCCGACATGGTTCTCACGGCGTCCACGATGCTCCAGCTCGGCGAGCCCCTGCCGCTCGCCGCGATCCAGACGGCACTGGGCAGCGCCCAGCTCGAGCAGGTGTCGGGCCGGCCGCTGGATCTGCAGGAGCTGATCGATCGACCGGTTCTGGTGCTGTTCCTCTGCGCACACTGCCCGTTCGTGAAGCACATCGAGCCGGAGCTGAGCCGGCTGGAGCGTGACCTGGCCCAGGCGGAGCTGGGCTGGCTGGGGATCAGCGCCAACAGCACCCTCACCCATCCCCAGGACGGGCCTGAGGGCCTGCGGCAACAGGCTGAGCGCTGCGGCTGGCGCTTCCCCTATCTCCACGACCGTGATCAGAGTGTGGCCAGGGCCTTCCGCGCGGCCTGCACACCGGATCTGTTCCTGTTCGACCGGCAGCATCGGCTGGCCTACCGGGGCCAGCTCGATGCCAGCCGCCCGGGCAACAACCTGGAACCCGACGGGCTGGATCTGCGTAAGGCCGTTGCCGCCGTTCTCTCAGGCCGGGCCGCTCCCGAGCCACAGCAGCCCTCGATCGGCTGCAACATCAAGTGGCATCCCGGCTGTGAGCCCGACTGGGCCCGCTGATCCAGGGGATTTAATGTTGAGCCCATGCAAGTGCCCCCCTTCAGCCTCCGAGAGCAGATCGATGCCCTCGGTGATGACCTCGATCAAGCTGTTCTGCGGGTGCTCAGAAGCGGTCAGTACATCGGCGGCGACGTCGTCGCGGCTTTTGAGAAGAACTTCGCTGGATTCGTCGGCACACCGCACGCCGTGGGCTGCAACAGCGGCACCGATGCCCTGATCCTGGCTCTGCGGGGGCTGGGCATCGGACCCGGCGATGAGGTGATCACCACAGCCTTCAGCTTCTTCGCCACCGCGGAGGCGATCAGTGCGGTGGGGGCGACACCGGTGTTCGTGGATGTGGAGGAGAGCAGCTACCTGATGGATCTCGATCAGGTGGAAGCGGTGATCACGCCGGCCAGCCGCGCCCTGCTGCCCGTGCACCTGTTCGGGCGACCGGTGAACATGGAACGGGTCAGGGCGCTGGCCGAAGCCCATGGCCTGCTGGTGGTGGAGGACTGCGCCCAGGCCACCGGGGCCCATTGGGCGGGCCGGCCGGTGGGCAGCTGGGGGGATGCGGGATGCTTCAGCTTCTTCCCCACCAAGAATCTCGGGGCGGCCGGGGATGCCGGAGCTGTCACCTGTCGGGATGATGGGTTGGCCCAGCGCATGCGCGAGCTGGCCGTGCATGGCATGCCGCGTCGGTACCTGCACACCAACCTCGGCTACAACAGCCGCCTCGATGCCCTCCAGGCCGCGGTGCTGCAGGTGAAACTCCCCCACCTGTCTGCGTGGCTGCAGCAGCGGAACGCGGTGGCTGTGAGGTATGGCCGCAAACTGGCAGGCGCCCCCTGGATCGCGCTGCCGGAGCAGGCTCCGGCCGGGCACAGCTGGAACCAGTTCGTGGTGAGGGTGCCCGCCTGCAATCCGCAGCTGCCGGCCTGCAACAACAGCTGCACACCCTCCTGCACGAGCGCCAGCCATCAGCTGCCGGAGGCAAGCTGCCGCGACTGGCTCAAACAGCAGTTGCTGGAGGCCGGTGTGAACACGATCATCTATTACCCGATCCCGATTCACCGCCAGCCTGCCTATGCCGAACTCGGCAGGAAGTTCTCGCTGCCTATCACTGAACGGCTCTGTTCCGAGGTGCTCAGCCTGCCCATCTACCCCGAGCTGACCACCGGTCAGCAGGACAGGGTGATCGAGCTGCTGCTTGAGTTCTGCTCGTTGGCCAGTGCTGGCCTGGGTGCAGAGCTGGCAGCGTGAGCCCCGGCATTCCATGATCTGGGAATGCCGAGTGTAAACAAATGCCAGCACCCATTGCATCGATGCTGGCAGATCTGACCAAGCCTGGGCTACATGAACTCGACAACTGGCGATTCTGGGCTGGACAGGATCGTTGTCAGTTCTGGCACATCCCCGGCAATGGCATTTAGCCTGACTAACGCTCCACCTGCTCCCAGGCCATTGGCCGATCCATTTTCGTTCCAGTAAAGAATCCC
This sequence comes from Cyanobacteriota bacterium, assembly GCA_035285465.1. GTDB lineage: Bacteria > Cyanobacteriota > Cyanobacteriia > PCC-6307 > Cyanobiaceae > UBA5018. The sequence continues at coordinate 1,647 of JAYKHC010000122.1, read as the reverse complement.
GGTTTGTTGATTGAAGACAAAATCCTCGTTGCTTTTTGCAGCGGCTCCGCGAGGCAGCTCGCCAAAGGCTGCTGTTGTTTCGAAAGATTTGAAGGTCTTTGTGGTGCCGGAAGCTATTTGATAGCGAGCAAGATTGATCAGAATTCTGTCGCCCTCCCCGCCTTTGCCGCTGAAATCTGTAATTTTGTCCATCGTTTGGGGCTGAAGGCGGTCGGGTCTTTTGCCAAGATCGAAGATGTCGGCATTCTGTTTGCCGGTTAGCACGTCTGGCCCCTCGTTGCCCACGAGTCGATTTCTGTTTTTGTTGCCGATGATGACGTTTCTGGCGGCATTGCCAATGGCAACGCGGGCCCTGCTCTTCTTGTCGAGGGTGACTTTCGTAATAGCGGGGAAATTCTCGATGTTCACGTTAATCTTGGATTCGACTTGGTTGAATCCAGAAAGAAAGGAGTTTACAACTGGCGAGAGGTTTCCTGACTGCAAGGATCCTCCCAGTGATTATGGCGTTGTACGGTTGACCTTGTAAGGCGGGAAGGGTAGAAGAAGCCTTTCTGGTATTATGGAGATCATAGTTGAAATCATCATAGACGTCTTTGCGGCTTGGAACTATCGAGATTAGTAATGACGAGCTGTTTATATTTGCAATCAGTCTTTCGATTTCTGCGGCTGTCTCGATCAGATCCCCTGGCGGAAGCGATGATGTATGGAGGCTTCACTATGCCAGTAAACGACCAGAAGACGGCTTGAATTAATATCTATGCATCAGGTATGTCAGGTTTTGGCAGGGTGGACCTGTGCGGTCAAGGTCTGGAAGTTCTTCTTGCGAACTGATCCGGCCATGGGGGCTGCCAGCAGCCTCACACCGCAGCGATCTGCAGCACCTGCCGGTAGAGCTCAGGCTGGGGACCAGGTCGCCGCGTCCATCCAGAGCGCTGAGGCTGGGGTAGCGACCGATCAGGCGAGCGGGCAACTGGTCGCCGAAGAGCAGGGCCTCCGAGTCGCTGCCATGGTCGGGGCCTCAGGAGTCCTTTTGGTGCAGGCGGCTGCTCCGCGTCAACCCCCTTGGCCGGCGCTTTGCCTATTACTTGTTTTACTTGTCACCTGGTAGCACTGCGATCCTTCCATCCGGTGGACTGGCATCAAGCTTGAGGTCTGCTCCAGCTGAGTTCGCGCGAACGACCAGCTATCGGGTTGCGCAGGGTTACCGCATAGCCACCGGCATTGATCCTGCTCCTGGTGGCACCCCAGGCCAGAAATATCCTGGAACGCTGGCGTTGGATGCAATCCTCAAGAGTGATGCCGCCCATTGGCAGAATTTCTGTAAGGTCAATCATGGAAGCCTGCTGAATGCTATAGCCGGGATTAGGCCAACATCTCAGGGGTGCCGGGGGCTGCGGATGCCCGCTGGCGGAGACTTTCGGTCAGCATCCGTAGCTGGTCTTCCGGGTGCAGAAGCAATCTGAGCAGCTGGGTGATAGAACATGTTGACGGAACTGAAGCGTTGTTGTCACCACTGGAGTTCCGCAACGCGCCACGCCAACCCGCATTCAGCTGCTGTGGTTCCGTGCCTGCTGCACGGCTGCTGGGTTGGTGGGTGGGTTCTCCATCGATCCCACCACCTTGAAGCCCTTGAGCCGCAGGATGGCT
>JAYKHC010000121.1:0-13347 GCA_035285465.1 Cyanobacteriota bacterium | reverse complement strand
CGAGGCAGGCCTTTGCCGACCACTGCCTCCATGGCGCCCTGCCCCCAGCGGCTCCCACCGCCCCCCTGAACATCCCCCCGGACCACGAACTGGAGTTGCGGCGTCTGGCCGCTCGGCCCTCCTTCGGACCACTGCCATCCTGGAGGAGCTTCACGGGATTCTCCCTTGTTTTCAGGCAGCCGGCATCCCCGTGATGCTGCTCAAGGGGCCGGAGCTGGCGAGCCGTTTCCATGGCGGCCTGCACGAACGGGGCTACGGCGATCTCGATCTGTTGGTCCACGGCCGCGATCGCCGGGCGACCCTCCAGCTGCTTTCCACACTCGGCTATGCCCAACGCTCGCGGGTGCTCCTGAGCCGCACCCTGATGGCCCAGGTGAACCATGGATTCGACTTCAGCCGCCACGGAGTGCGGCTCGATCTGCACTGGTGCCTCTCCCGCCAGCCCGGCTTCCGGATCGATGAAGAGGGCTTCTGGCAGCGGGGTGTGGGCTGGTCTGTCGCGGGCCTGGAGCTGACCGTGCCCCACCCGGCCGATGAGCTGCATCACCTGCTGATCTCCGCCTTCGCCGATCTGCAGCGGGGCGCCCTGCGCCTGCAGTCGCTGCTGGATCTCAAAGCGGTGATGGCTACCCTCCACCCCTTTGAGGAAACCGCTTTCCTGGCCGCAAGAGAGCAGGAACGCACCGCGGCGGTCTGCCGCAGCATGCTGGCCATCCTGCGAGCGCTGCTTCCCGCTCAGGGGAACGGTGCGGCGCAGGCCAGGAGTAATGAACCCAAGCTGACGCGGAGCCAGATGTTGGGGTTGTTGCAACCAGCCCCGCTGGGGCTGCCCCTGAAGCTGTGGTGCGCCCGCCGCCTGCCGGTGAGTCTGCCGAGTTATGGCCTCTGGTGGCTGGCCTCCCTGCCCCTCCGCGCCGCGGCCAGCCATCCGGCCCTGCGCCGCCCCCTGTCGAGCGAGCCCGCGCCGGGATGTCAGAGGGGATGAGCGAGCTTCATCTGCGCTACAGGGATCTGTCGATCGCCGTTTCTTCAGACCACCCTGCTGATCTGATCTGGCTGGAGGACTTTCTAGGACCGAGCTACCAGCGAAGGGAGACGCCTGCCGAGGCCATGGCCTGTCGGGTGGGTCTTCACGGCGCCCTCACATGGACCACCCTCACTCAGGCCTGGCAGCGCCAGGAAGCCGCCGGCAACCTGGGCAAAGTCCTGGCGCATGTGCTGGACGGTTCCGATCTGCACTTGCCGTGCCACCGCAGGAACGATGGAACGATTCTGGCCTGGGAGAAGCAATTTTCCTGCTTCTACCAGCGGGATGGCGAGGGTCTCTGCACGCTCCTGCAGCCGGTGGGTCCGCCGCGGCCGAGGAGGCCACGATTGGTGCTGATGCGGGCCGTGCGCGAATTTGCTCTCCACCACGAGCTGCGCAGTGGCTCCCTGGCCCTGCATGCCTCGGGGCTGGTGCAAGGCGGTCGCGCGATGCTCATTGCAGGGCCCCGTCGTGCTGGGAAAACCACCCTGCTCAGCGCCTGTCTCGGCCTCGTGCCGGATCTCCAGCTCCTGGCCAACGACCGCGTTATGGTGAATCGAGCGGGGCAGGGCTGGAGCTGCCGCAGCATGGCATCGGTGGTATCGGTGCGACCCGGCGGCCATCAACTGCTGCCCGAGCTGCACCGTCAACTCCTGGCTCACGCCCACGGGCCGGAGGCCGGCCCCGGTGAACCCAAGGCTCGGGAATTTCAGCCGGGGGATCGAATCATGCTCAGCCCAGGGCAGTTCAGCCGTGGGCTCGGGGTGGGGATGGCAGCTGAAAGTTCTGTGGCAGCGATCCTGCTGCCTCGGATCGACCCTGCTGCCTGCGGGCTGCACTGGAAGCGCATGCGACCGGAGAACGCTGCCCCCGTGCTGAACAGAGCACTCTTTGGTGCCGCCCACCCGCATAGCCGCTCCCAGCTGTTCGACACTCCGGCGTCCGGCCCCTTCCCTGGAGAAGCGGAGAGGTACGCGCTGGTGCAACAGCTGGCCGGCTCCGTGCCCTGCTTCGAGCTGGTGATGGGCACCGAGGCCTATCGCCCAGGACACCTTGAGCCGCTGCTGAAGGAGGTGCTGCATGCCTGATGGCGAGCAAACGCAGAGGGTCAGCGATGACGATGCCCATGGCTAGAGCAATAGCCATGGGCATGACTAGATGAACTCCGGGATTTCGTCTTCCCAGATACGCCCCAGGAATTCATCTGTCAGAAGGGACATCTTATCCGAGCGAGGCGTTGACGAGAATTCTCCAAAGACCACTCCTTTGCTTGTAGAGTAGAGATCAACTCGCATGAATGTGCCTACGGCACCACCCAGGCACCGTGCTACTTTGCACATCTCAGCAAGGCTGGCTGGAGGTGGTTGCGCAGGCCCCTGCTTGAGAGAAGTCAGCCAAGGGAAAGTGATCGGAGTCCAGTCGGACGTGTACACGGAATAGTGGATAATCTTGTCGCGGTTTCGATGTACTCGCATGATCGCTCCAATACGATCTCCAAACATATAAAAGTTGTACTCCACCCCTTGCGCGTAAACCCCTTCCTCTGTTGTCTGCATCTCTTCAGCCATGTAGGGAAAGCGCTGCAAGGGCCCCAGGTCTTGGATGAGTCTCCTGTGAAGGTCGACACGATTCCAGTTCCTACCTGTCACAAGGTCCATTGTGCCGGAAAGCAGATAGGTGCCGCGGCCTCCAAACCCCCAGGAGGACTTAATCACGACATGTTCGGGCAGGCTATGAATAGGAAGCCGGGCAATCCGATGGCCGCTCCAATACAATTAAGGGATTCGTACACCATAGGCAGCGGCAAACTCACGGCTGTTCAACTTGTGATTCAGGCAGCGCTGCCATAAATCACAGCAATGCCACCGCTCGGGAGGCCAGCAACGATCCCGTAGCAGCTGGCTGCCCCCACCAGATGGCACGGCGACGCTGGATTCGATCCTTGAACGTCAACGAATGCTTGTTCATCATTCCAGCTTAAGCTGTCACACCGCAGCTTCCGCTTAACAATCAAGGGTTCAATTGCAGCCAGCCTCCATTGCAGCCAGCCTCCATTGCAGCCAGAACAGTCGCGCCGCCATTTGATCCTTCACCGCACTCGGCTCCCACCGAAGCATTTCCCGATCCCTCAACGCAAACCAACATCCAGCCGGCAAGCAACAGCCGTTACGAAGAGCTGTTTGATGCGCCTCAAAAGCTTCAGCGTCTCTGGCACCTTCCACCGGAGGTGGTCGGGAGTGAAGGGCTGCAGCATGGGGTGCTACAGATGCTCATACCCCATGGGCCGAGCCCGTAAACCCGACTCTTCACCATGGCAACCGAAGTTGCTCTGGCAATGCTGCATCGGCAAGGCCGTTGGTTGATGCAGCTGCGTGATGACATTCCCGGCATTGTTTCACCGGGCTGCTGGGGTCTGTTCGGAGGTCACCTGGATCCAGGCGAAAGCCCTGAGCAGGGTCTGCGCCGTGAGCTGATCGAGGAGATCGGCTGGCAGCCTCCACAACTCAGATTCGTGCTGCGCCACCAGAATTCTCGCCGCCTGGCCCATGTGTTTCACGGCGAGCTTTCCATCCCGCTCGAGCAGCTGCAACTGCTGGAAGGTCAGGGCATGGACCTGATTGAACCCGGCGAGTTGCTTTCAGGTCTGATCTGGAGCCATCAACTCGCGACCCACCGCCCGCTGGTGGATGGGCTCAAGGGGGTGATGGATCAGCTGCTCGGCCCGCAGACCTGAGGGGGGCTGCTCTCTGCACCAGGGAAGCTTTCTGCCACCCGCAAGGGCTTGCCGGAACTCCATCTGGCCTGTCAGGAACGCTGCGCCCATGAGGGCTTCAACCGTTCAGGCCACAGGGTTCGTGAGGGAAGCTCACATGCACCGCATGGCGACGGTCCATGTATCGAAGGATCAGGGCCGAACGCGGTTTCCTGGAGTTGTTGGTGAGGCTGCAGTGCACCACCCAGGAATGAAAGATGTGGAAATGGCGCGGCGGAGTGACGAGGGTCATGGTCTGACTGGTGTCCAGGGAATCCTGGGAGCCGCGGAGGCCATGGAAGCCTTTCTGCCACTCGCCCAGCAGACTGCGATGGGTTCCGGGCAGGAGCGCGACAGCACCTGAGTCGGCGTCGGCGCCATCCAGGCTGAGCCAGACCGTGAACGAGGGGATCGGGGTGCCGTCATCAAACAGCCCGCCATGGTTGGCCCCCACGTCCTGATGCCAGGGCTGGAGGTCGGCCAGAGCCGATGTCTTCACCCGGAAACGAGCTTGAAAGAAACTGAGTTCGTTGCAGCCCAGTAACTGGGCAACAGGGTGCACCAGAGAGGGATGCCTGGCCAGATCCTGGATCTCGGGCATCCGCAGTTGCGGGTCCAAAGCATTGCTTTTGCCGCCCGCTGCACCAGACGGGAAGGCCTCTTGCAGCAGTTCCAGCAGGCCTTCAAGACAGGGCGAGTCTGAAGGCAGGGGCCCCAGCACACCATCTCTCCTGAAGCGGCTGACTTGTTCCTGGGAGAGCTGGTAGGGAGATGTTCCGATCGAATGGACCACCCCGGCAGGCGAGAATCAGTGATGAAATCTTAATGGTTGCTCATTAGAGGTGACCTACATCGCCCTCGGCGACCCCACCCAGTCACAATCCTTTCCCTTCTTGGCCAGCACCCGTCCGTTACCACAGGAATCGGAACAGCTGTTCTCCGCCGATTCTCACGTTTTGGAACCAGGCGACCTCTGGCAGAGGAATCTGCCCCCAGCCCTGGTGGAAGCCTTGCCACCGATGCCACGCAAAGGGTTCGACAAGCATCCAGGGGGCACCGATCCCCTCAGTCGCCCTGAGGCCATGGCCGCCGATGGGGTGTGCGGAGAAATCCTGTATCCCTCTCTGGCCCTCCACCTCTTCTCCACGGAGAGCCCCCAGGCTCAGGCAGCAGCCTTCCGCCTCTATAACGATTGGGTCCGCGCCTATTGCCAGGCGTTGCCCGATCGCCTCGTTGGCATCGGCTGCCTCCCGGCGTATGACGTATCCACAGCAGTAGCTGAACTGGAACGCTGTCGCACCCTCGGCCTGAAGGGAGTGATGATCTGGCAATCGCCTCCACCTTCCCTGCCGCTCCACTCACCCCACTACGAGCCTCTCTGGCAAGCAGCAGCCACAACCGGAACCCCGCTCAGCTTCCATGCGCTGACGGGGTTCCACGATCCCTCTCCAATCACGGAACTGCCAGCATGGGATAACCTTATCCGCAGGTGTGTGGCTTCGAAACTCAACAGCGCCGTGGAGCTTCTCTACACCTTGATCTTCCACGGTGTTCTGAGCCGTCACCCCAACTTGAGGATCGTATTGGTGGAAAATCACATCGGCTGGATTCCCTGGCTTCTGCAGCGCTGGGATCACTACGCCGAGCGTTTCCAGGAACGATTGCCCTTCGCTGCTGGAGTGCTTCCGAGCGAACTGTTCCATCGGCAGGTGTCCTGCACGTTCCTCGCAGACGATCAAGGATGCGAGGCTCTTCAAGGAGGATGGGGGATCAACAATTGCCTCTGGTCGAATGATTTCCCTCATGGGGATTCTTCCTGGCCCGAATCGCGTCAACTCGTGGACCGGAAACTGGGCTCGCTGCCGCCCGATGCACGCGCACGCCTCCTACGAGAGAATGTCTGCCAGCTCTATGGTCTGGAGCTGCCTGCACCCCTGGTGGCTCCAACCCCTCAGCACGGATGATGAATTTTGAACCCGAGGCTGAGAATCGATGGGAGTCTCCAGCAGCCATTCCTTTCGAACTGGGTTCCATACCCCTGCTGGCTAACGGTCAGAGCCGCACCTCCCTGGTCCAGGGCCAACGGTTGATCAGCCATGGAATGGTGATCGCGGAGGGCGGCGAGGTCACGCTGCATGCCCATCGCCAGGAGGAGCACATCTTTCTGGTGCTCAGCGGCCAGGCCCGCTTTGAGTTCCTGCCTCCCCAGGATCCGATGCTGCTGGCTGCCCTGCAGGGAATCCTGATCCCGGCCGATTGTCTCTACAGCTTCACCCGTGTGGGCACAGAAAACCTGGTGATGCTCCGCATTGGATCTGCCCGGGGGCCAGAGTCGGTTCGCGTGGGCCTGGATGGGCAGCACCTACGTGGGAAAAGTGCAGCAGCCGGCTGGGAAGAGGGCGTGGCTGATCAGGACGGCCGAAACCTGGGAACCCTGTTCAGGAGTTTCTCAACGCCCGAAAAAGTGGTTGAATAGGCTAGATTTAGCATTCAGCCCGGCTGGTTTTTTCAGGCACAACGATGGCTTCCAGGATCATTGCCGAAGCAAGCATCACCCGCTGCGCTGACGAACGAGAGCATGCATGTGCGGCCCAGCTCCCTTCGCACATCACTGCCACCCGCAATAAAGCGGCCGTTTGCAGAGGGTGCGCTCGCACCACAAGCCGCTGCACAATGAAATTAAATGGAGCGTTGTGATCCGGTGGTCTGGATGGCCCGAAGCGGTTGGACCTGGGGATTGTTGCTGGCACTGACCTCCATCACCATGCCGGCCCCTGCTCAGACCGCCCCCGAGGCAGGGCCTGCCACCCCTGCCGGCACTCCCACCCAGCAGAACGCCAGGGAGAAGCAACTGCTGGAACGCATTCGCCAGCTGAAGGCACCCCGCTGGCGGTCCTATGGGGTCTGCCGTTATGACTGGACCCGATGGAGGCTCGCTGAAGGGGGCGTTCGCACCACGGATGTGGAATGCGGCAGCAGCAACAGCCGCAACCAGATCGCTGTTCACTGCGACACACTGCAGGTGGCCAGGCGGGAAGGGGAAGGGGCCTGGTCACCCTGGCGCCTGCCGAGCTCAGCGACTGAATCAACGACCCATGGAGGCGAGGAGCTGATGGTTGCAGCCCTCTGCGCGAACCTCAAGCCCTCCGAAACCAAGCCGAATGCCAAGCCCGCAGCCGGCTCAGGCTGAACCCTCCCGGGCGTTCCCCATCGAACGATCCGGCTCGGTTGATTCGGCGACTCTGCAGAATCAGCTCAAGTTGCGGGCCACCGGCCCCGGTCGGCCATGACCCTGCTCACCAGTTCACTCGCCATCATCGGGGGAGTGCTGCTGCTGTTCGGCGGTGGCGAACTGTTTGTGGCGGGGTCGGTGGCCCTTGCCCTTCTGCTGGGGATTCCCCAGATCGTGATCGGCCTCACGGTGGTCTCGCTGGGCACCAGCGCTCCGGAGCTCTTCGTGAGCCTCGTCGCCACGGTCAATGGCAGCCCGGTTGACGATCCGATCGCCATGAGCAACGTCGTGGGCAGCAACATCTTCAATGTGATGGTGGTGCTGGGCATGAGCGCCGCGATCGTGCCGCTCAGAGTGAAGAGTCGCCTGGTTCGCCGTGACGTGCCGGTGCTGCTGGCGGTCTCGATGGCGGTCTGGGGGATGGCTTCCGCGGGTCGGATCACCTGGCAGGGAGGTCTGGCGCTGTTGACGGCCCTGGCGATCAATCTCATCTGGGAAATGCGCTCCGCTTCCGAGCATCCCGACGAGGTGGAAGAAATCGACGAAGACGAGCGCTCCAGTGCTCCCGTAGCCGCCGTCAAGCTCGCCGGCGGCCTTGCTCTGCTGGTGGTGGGATCTCAGATCCTGGTTTACGGAGCCGTTCAAGCCGCCACGGCGCTGGGAGTGAGCGAAACCGTGATCGGCCTCACGATCGTTTCTGCAGGAACCTCCATGCCCGAGCTGGTCACTTCTGTGGTGGCTGCTTACCGGGGCAAGGCTGATCTGGCGATCGGCAACGTGATCGGCAGCAATCTGCTCAACCAGTTTCTGATCCTGGGATTGTGTGCCCTGAGCTCCGGGGGCCGAGGGCTTGGAGTGGATCCGGTGATGGTGAACCGTGATCTGCCGATCATGGTGGCCACAACCCTGGCCTGCCTGCCGATCTTCTGGACCGAGGGTCAGGTGTCCCGTCGGGAGGGTCTGCTGCTTGTGGCGTTCTACGGCCTGTACCTGGTGGAGCAGGTTCTCACCGAGAAGATGGCCACGACCATGATGGATGACTGGTATCGCCTCACCGTGCTGGTCGTGGTGCTACCCGTGGTGATGGTGTTTCTCACCTGGCAGGTCCTGCGCTGGCGTGAGCAGCGGCAGGCGCGTCTCTCCTGATCCCGTCCTCCCGGTGCCCTGCTCCACGTCATGAACGGTGACCTCACGGCAGCGCAGCGCCGTGCCGCGACCCTGGCGGCTCTGCTGGGCAATGCCCTGGAGTGGTACGACTTCGCCGTTTACGGCTATGTGGCCACACCGCTCAGCCAGGCCTTCTACCCCGCCGACAACCCCGGACTGCAGACCATGGCTGCCTTCGGGGTGTTCGCAGCCGGCTATCTGATGCGGCCCGTTGGCAGCCTCATCCTGGGCCCGGTCGGCGACCTGCTCGGCCGTCGCACCATGCTCAGCCTCAGCATCCTGCTGATGGGTGCTGCCAGCCTCCTGATCGCTCTTCTCCCCACCCACGCCCAGTGGGGAGCTACGGCCGGGCTGCTGCTGCTGGCGCTGCGGATGCTTCAGGGCTTCTCGGTGGGGGGTGAATTCACCGGCTCGATGACGTACGCCACCGAAGCAGCACAGCAGGGGCAGGCGGGCCTGCTGACATCCCTCGCCACGGCCGGAGGACTGGCAGGCTTCAGCCTGGGCTCACTCACGGTTGCCCTGCTCTCCAGAGGGCTGGGTGATGAGGCGATGCTCGCCTGGGGCTGGCGCCTTCCTTTCGCACTGGGTGCCGTCGTGGCGGTACTCGGTCTCTGGATGCGGCAGCAGATGCCGGAAACCCTTGATCCCGGAATGGATGAGCCGGTCGCCACCCACCCGGTTGAGCTGCTGGGTGCCGTGGGAGCGCGGCTTGGCGAGCTGCGCCGCCAGGGGGCTCTTGTGCTCAGGATCGCTGCGCTTGTGGCCTTCGCGAACGTGATGTTCTACGTGCTTTTCGTCTTCCTTGTCGACCTTGTGGGGCACCGCAGCGGCAGCTCGATGGCCGAGGCCAATGGCATCACCACCCTGATCCAGACGGTGGGTCTGCCTCTTGTGCTGTTGGGTGGGGTTCTGGCCGACCGCATCGGTCGGGTTCCGGTGAACCGCTGGGGGAATCTGTTGCTGGCAGCCGCCACCCCGGTCGTCCTGCCTCTGGCCCTGGCAGGTGGTTCCCGTGGCCTCGCCCTGAGCCAGGCCATCGGGGTGATCCCGGTGATGCTCACGATGGGGGCCCAGGGAGTGATGGCCGTTGAGCTGGTGCCCGTGCGGCAGCGCTGCACCATCTTCTCCATCGCCTACAGCCTTTCGATGGCTTTGTTCGCCGGCACCGCTCCGCTGATCTGCAGCTGGCTGCTGCTGGAGCGGGGGTGGCCCTGGGCCCCGCAGATCTATTGCCTTCTGTATGCGCTGCCGGCTCTGTGGGCGATCCGCAGCAGCAGCCGGCATGACGACTCCACGTTGTGATGATGGTGACAATCTCCACAGCCATGCAGCCGAGGATCAACCTTTCCTTTCGTTCATCATGAGCCCGAAGGATGAGAGCGTTTTTGACTTCTGGGAGCTGATGCTGGTCGGTTTCGTGCTGGCCGCCATCGCTTTTTCGCTGTCCTACGGACTGGATTGAAGACCCTTGGTCCGCTTCGCTGCTGCGGCCTGGCATGCCCTGGCACCGCAGGAATGCCTGAACCGGCTTCGGTCTGGAAGGGAGGGTCTGAGCGCCGCGACAGCAGCACACCGGCTCTCGGAACTGGGACCGAACCGGCTTGAGCTCAGGGCCGGCCGCAGCAACGGGCGGATCCTCTGGGATCAGTTCAGCAATGTCATGCTGGTCATGCTGCTGGCCGTGGCGGCGACATCGGCCGCGATCGACCTGCTCCTGGCCACATTTCCCAGGGATGCCGTCGCCATCCTGGTGATCGTGGTGCTCAACAGCCTGCTGGGTTATGCCCAGGAGAGCCGGGCCCAGAAAGCTCTGCTGGCCCTGCGGAACATGGCCCAGCCCCTGGTGCAGGTGCGCCGCGATGGCCGTTGGATCCGCCTCGCCGGGGAACAGCTGGTGCCGGGCGACCTGATCCGGATCGAAGCCGGAGATCGTGTACCCGCCGATGCCAGGTTGCTTGAAGGTACCGACCTGGGACTGCAGGAGGCCGCACTCACCGGAGAAGGCGAATCCGTGTTCAAGCAGGCCGAGCTCCTGCTCGAGGAGGCCACTCCGGTCCTGGAACGACGCAACTGTCTGTTTCAGGGTACGGAGGTGGTGCGAGGCCGCGGAGTGGCCGTGGTCGTCGGCACCGGAATGGCCACCGAACTGGGGAAGATCGCCGAACTGATCAATTCCGCTGAAAGCGGCATCACTCCGCTGCAGAAGAGGCTGAACGGGCTGGCCAGGGTTCTGGTGGGCGGAGCCCTGGCCCTTGTCGCCGTGGTGGTGGTGCTCGGTGGGCTGATGGGACAGTCGCTGCTCACCCTGCTGGAGATTTCCCTGTCGATGGCGGTGGCGATCGTGCCGGAAGGGCTTCCAGCAGTCATCACCGTCACCCTGGCGATCGGAACCCAGCGAATGGTTCGTCGGGCCGCCCTGATCCGCCGCCTGCCGGCGGTGGAGAGCCTGGGTTCCGTCACCGTGATCTGCTCTGACAAGACCGGCACCCTCACCCAGAACCGCCAGGTGGTTCGGGAACTGAGGATCGGAACTCTGCAGGTGCGCGTGGCAGGTCAGGGCTACATCCCTGAGGGAGAATTCACCAGGACGCGCCTTTCAGGACCACCGAACTGCAGCAGCGGCTGCCCGGAGGGTGCGCAGACCCTGCTCCTGCAGGCCGGGGTGCTGTGCAGCGATGCCGAACTCCGACAGACGACCGACGGCCGCTGGGAAGTGCTGGGCGATCCCACCGAAGGAGCCCTGTCGGTGGTGGCGGAAAAAGCGGGGATTGATGACTTTGAACTGCGTAGTCATTTCAAGCGGGCTGCGGAGATCCCGTTCAGCTCGGAGCGCCAACTGATGGCCGTCTGGATCGAAGACCCCGAGCAATGGCTGCAGGCGCCACTCGGGTCCTGTGCTGAAGGCTCCTCACGGCTCCTGATCAGCAAGGGGGCTCCTGAGGTGATCCTCTCCAGCTGTGACCGCTGGGTCGACGGGTCCGGTGTGGTGGCCATGAGCTCCGTTCAGAGGCAGTGGTGGAGCGAACAGGCCCGTGAACTGGCCGCGCAGGGGCTCCGGGTGCTGGCCTTCGCCTGTGAGCCCCGTCACCCCAGTCCCGAGCGCGAGCTGGAGCACCAGGTGCTGCTGGGACTGATGGCCCAGCTCGATCCGGCGCGCCCGGAGGTGACCGAAGCGGTGGCCACCTGCCGCCAGGCCGGGATCCGTCCGGTGATGATCACAGGCGACCATCCGCTCACAGCTCAGGCGATCGGCATGGCGATCGGGCTCACCGGTCGGGGAGAGAGGGTGATCATGGGGCAGGAACTGGAGAATCTCGATGACGCCGGGCTGCGGGAAGCGGTGATTGGCTGCAACGTTTTCGCCAGAGTCCCTCCGGAACAGAAGCTGCGGATCGTCAGAGCGCTGCAGGCCAACGGCCAGGTTGTGGCGATGACGGGCGACGGAGTGAACGATGCGCCGGCTCTGAGGCAGGCCCATATCGGGGTGGCCATGGGCATCACAGGTACAGAGGTCTGCAAAGAAGCGGCCGACATGGTGCTTCTCGACGACAACTTCGCAACGATCGTCAATGCCGTGGAGGAAGGCCGGCTGGTTTATGCCAACATCCGCCGATTTGTGAAATACATTCTCGGCAGCAATGTGGGCGAACTGTTCACCATCGCTGCCGCGCCGATTCTTGGGCTCAGCGAAGTACCCCTGACACCGTTACAGATTCTCTGGATGAATCTGGTGACCGATGGCCTGCCAGCCCTGGCGCTGGCTCTCGAGCCTGGTGAGCGGGGACTGATGCAAAGGCCACCGGCCAGGCCGGGCGAATCGATCTTCGCTGCCGATACTGGCAGCTACATCGTGCGAACAGGATTGATGTTTGCACTGATCACGATCTCCATGATGGCCTCTGCTGAGCGACGCGGGGATCCCTGGCCTTCGATGGTGTTCACAACACTTTGCCTGGCTCAGATGGGCCATGCCCTTTCCGCAAGAAGCACCCGTCCGTTGCTACAGGTGAACCCTGGGTCGAATCCCGCCTTGATCGGATCTGTTCTGCTGACCACAACCCTGCAGCTGATGTTGCTCTACGTGCCCGCTCTGAGTCAATTTTTCGGCACCACACCGTTGGCGGCAGATGAGCTGCTGATGTGCTTCAGCTTCAGTCTTCTGTTCTTTCTGTTTCTCGAGCTTCAGAAAAGCGGGCACAGATGGCATCTGCATCTTTCATCAGACACTTGAGTTCCCGGAAACCCAACCGCCTTCCACCGGCAAGGAAACCATGAAAAAGCCCCCTGAGAGGGGGCTTGCTTGATCAAGAACTCAACCGTGAGAATTTGAAGAACAACAAAGGTTTAGGCTGGATCGAAACGATACGATCAGAAAGACCGTTTGGTCCCACAGGAAGACTATTTGGCAGATGCGAAATCTGGATAGGCTTCCATTCCATGCTCGCTGATATCGAGACCTTGAGTTTCCTCTTCAGAGCTCACCCGGATACCGCCGAAGAGGGCGCCGATGATCGACCAAAGAATGTACGAAGAAACAATCGCAAAGACTGCGAAAGCGATCACACCCACGATCTGGATGCCGAGCTGCGAGAAGCCGTGCCCGGTAAGCAGGCCTTTGTCGATGTTGAAAAGTCCAACAGCGAGAGTCGCCCAGATACCGCAGGTGCCGTGCACCGAGAATGCGCCTACCGGATCATCGATGCCGAGTCCATCAACAATGCGGACAGAGAAGACAACAATGACGCCGGCGATGAAACCGACAACCCAGGCCGAGGGCATGGAGAAACCATCGCAACCTGCCGTGACACCGACGAGACCGGCCAGAATTCCATTGATGGTCATGGAAAGGTCGGCTTTGCCGGGACGCTTGTCGGGACCGAATCCGGGAAGCTGGGAGGCCAGAGTGGACGCAATCCCACCACCTGCAGCACCGAGGGTGGTGGTAACGGCGATGTAGGGAACTTCGGCACCCATGGAGAGCCAGGAACCCGGGTTGAACCCGTACCAGCCGATCCAGAGAATGAGGCAACCCAGAGTGGCGATGGAAAGGTTGTGTCCGGGAATCGCCTGGGGCTCGCCATTCAGATATTTCCCGATCCGAGGTCCGAGCAGCATGGCTCCAACAAGTCCTGCCCAGGCTCCGAAGGAGTGGACAACCGTTGAGCC
>JAYKHC010000120.1:0-10963 GCA_035285465.1 Cyanobacteriota bacterium | reverse complement strand
TGCCCAACGCCACTCTTTTCTTAGTCATGCCTTGGTGATGGGTAACTCACCAGCTGACCTTGCACAGATTGCTGGGCACTCCACCGAAATGCTGCTGAAGACCTATGCCAAACCGACAGGACGTGTGAAGTTGCCCAGCTGGTTTGAAAATGAAGCTTGAAAAAGCATCCTTTTTGCAAGGCTACAAAAATGGGTGCATGCCCCCCGTAATGTCTCACTCTCCAATCACTGGCCAGGCGCCCAGTCCTATAGATAGTGAGCAGCAGGGTCGATGTGCTTTCGCTGCTGTGCTTGCTTGACCTTGTGAGCGAGTCGAGCAGAGCACCCTGCTTGTTGCTGAGGAGTCAGTCGGGGCAGTTTGGTGATGAGCGGTTGAGATGGTGCTGAAACCTGAGGATTCTGGTTGCTCTCGCCAGCATGTGCATCACCGCGGCCAGCAGTTTTCTGCTTCTCATTCTCCATTCCTCCATTCGGGTCTGCAGAAGGTCCTGTAACCCGTCCAGCGACCCGCAGAGCGGCATTGCAGAGGGAGGGAGCATTGGTCCCCTTCCCAGTCAGTCCCAACGCATCACGCTCTGCCACATACTCCAAGAAGGTGGAAGGGAAGTGGTCTTCTAAAAAGGTGTGAAACTGCTTGCCCACCCCACAGCGGTGACACTTGTAGTTTAGAGCGTTTCCATTGCTGTAGAAAAATCCCTTACAGCGGCTTGCTGTCATGGGACGACCCTTGTGGTCTTTGTTTCCCAGTTGGCAATAAGGACACTGCAAACGGTAGGCATTGAGTTGCTTGCCGAAGAATGGCAGCAAGCTGCTGATATGATTTAGATACTTCTCTTCTAAGGTTGAAATTGTCATGGCGATATCCGCTTTCTTTCTTTGAGGATTATAGCATGAAATTTCCAATGTGTAAATCCTCAAATGCATAAATAACCTTGTATAAGGTTGATGGGAATAGTGACTGCTTGTTTTCGTTGGGACTTGACACAATTGAAAGAGTATATAATAACCTTGTTGGTGCTTCAATCAAGTATCTTTTGATTCCTTCAATTAATATTCCAGCAATAATCCAAAGAGATTCCAAAATAAACCCGATGGACACTGGTTTGCGTCCTCAAGTATTTATCCAACAACCTTTTGGCATTTATCCACTAAATTTCAAAATAAGACTCAAAGAAATATCAATCAAAGTTTCATCTAAGACTGCATTGCCTCGTCAATGCAAGAATTCTTTTGGATAAATCAATAATAAATAGTTAAAATCACGCCAGAAAATCAATAGAGATATGTATTGCAGAAGCAAAGTCCAGCAAATCAGTTTCAAGTGGAGAGAATATCCTGTATTGATGTCCCAGCAAAAGCAGCTGATGGAACTTTATGGAATGGATATGAGTGGTCTTTATAAGCACTTGCTCAGGGAAAAGCATTCTCAACTTTTCTCGCTATCTTCTGCCCAATGAAGACATATCGCATCCAGCTGACCGCAGAAGACCAGAAGAAACTAGAGCAGGTCCTCAAACGCCTGAAGCAGCGTGATGTGCAGTCATATTTTGTTTCGGCCTTGAATAAGGATTGGCTTGCTTAGCTATTCTTTGTCAAGCCTGCTCTGTGGTAACTGTTGGATGGTTACCAGAAAACTGGTTTAACTGGAGGGGTTGGGGCGTTGTATTCGTATCCAATGCAGTTATCACGGATGTAGCTTTGAGCTTTGCTTACATTTAACCCTAAAGTGGCTTGTTCTTGCTGTAAAGCATCGCTGGCGCCGCCGCTCATTGCCTTGTAGACAATTTCATTCATTGCATCCATGCCAGCGTTTTGAGCTTGCTCTGCTGCCTGGCAGGATTGTGCGAGAGAGTCGTAAGCAAGTTTGGCGGCCTTGTAGCGACCCAACTCAGAGCTATATTCCAAATACAGTTTCTGGTATTTGAAGTGTTTCATTCCAATCCAGGCCGCGAGGCCGCAGGCTAAGAGCGCTGCTGCGCCGACTATCAGCTTGCGATTTTTGCTACTCAGCTCAGACCATTTCTCGGATAGTGCTTGCTTAATCATGGAAATTGCGCTGTAATGTATTGATTGGTATCTATTGTGGCACAAGTAATCAGCGAGGTTTGCGGGGCTGTTTTCTTTTGCAACGGCTTGTATTCAGGTCGTCTGATTTGAGCGGCGTGATTGGCGTGGCGCGTCCCTTCCATCCCCTTGTCAATAGCCTCCACCCATGCCCAGAGCAGCTTGTATAGCCGCCACGGCTTGCCAGCGCCTCCCCCACTCCTTTCTTCTGCCTTCCCGCCTAGCCCCTTGTCTGCTGCTCCATGGTTCTGCCGCCTCTTACTAATAAATTTTGACTCGTTGGGCTACGATGTTAGAATTAGTCTGGTTTGCCTGTAGTCGGAATGAAGAAAAAGTGTCTGCTCTCGGTTGCCACTCTTGTTTCTCTGCCTCTTTTTGCTGGCTGTGTTGGTGGTAAGACCGTCGCTTTGACTGACGACGGGGGCTCAAAAATGGGGAATATTGACTGCGGTTCTAAGAAGGTTTCGTTTGATTCCCAGAGGATTGCTACTACCCCAGCCCTGGCAGGCGTTGAGGCGGACAAGTGGTATTCGGTAGAAGATGTTGTGTCCACAGTTAGCAAGCTCAATCCTATTGGTGCAAGCATTGTGGGAACGACTTTGCCCGCCAAGATTTCAGAGGCTTGTAAGTAGATCTTTTGGCCGCTCCCCAAAGCCACTCCCATAGCCACCACACCCTCTCAGCATCTCCCCCAATCGTTCTTCGCCCGCCCCGCCGAGGTCGTTGCCCCCGACCTGATCGGCTGCCTGCTGGTGAAACGCCAAGACGGTGGCGCGCTGTTGTGGGGCGTGATTGTGGAAACGGAGGCGTATTCGCAGGAGGAGCCCGCCTGCCATGGCTACCGCCGCCGCACTCCCAGCAACGAAACCCTGTTTGGCGAGCCAGGGCGCTTCTATGTGTATGTGAGCTATGGCATTCACCACTGCGTGAACGTGGTGACACACAAAGCCGATTGGGCCAGTGGCGTGTTGTTGAGGGCGGCGGCCATCCCTGCTGAACCGGCACGCGTCGCAGCGGGCCCGGGACTGCTGGCCAGGCGTTTCGGCATCGATCGTTCGTTCAACGGCCTTCCAGCCCACCCCGACCAGGGGTTGTGGATCTCCCCCCCGAAGACCTTCCCGGCGCCCGAGGATCTTGAACAGACCAGCCGCATCGGAATCAGCAAGGGCCGGGAATGGGCCTGGCGCTGGGCTCTCAGAGCTCA
This sequence comes from Cyanobacteriota bacterium, assembly GCA_035285465.1. Classification (GTDB taxonomy): domain Bacteria; phylum Cyanobacteriota; class Cyanobacteriia; order PCC-6307; family Cyanobiaceae; genus UBA5018. The sequence goes on along the minus strand of JAYKHC010000120.1, from coordinate 7,695 downwards.
CCCCAGCGTCAGTGGTCCCCGGGTTCGCCGCCGGGAGGGTTCTACTGTGTAGCTGAGGAAGCTGAGTGCCGTTGAGCGGTTGGAGCCACCGCCATGTGATCGACCTGGCAGCCTTTTCGCTGGAGGATTACACGCTCGTTCTGGAGCTGGCTCAGCGCTTCCGTGCACTGCCCAGCAGCGGGGCCAGGAAACTTCCAGCCCTGCAGAACAAGCTGATGGCCAGCCTGTTCTTTGAAGCCAGCACCCGCACCCGCAGCAGCTTTGAGATCGCAGCCCGACGTCTCTCGGCGGATGTGCAGAACTTCGTTCCCACAACGAGTTCCCTGAGCAAAGGGGAGAGCCTGCTGGACACAGCCCTCACCTATGTGGCCATGGGGGCCAACATCCTCGTGGTCCGGCACCGCTGCGCCGGGGTGCCCCAGCAGCTGGTTCACGAACTCGATGCTGCGGGTGCCCGGGTGGCCCTGCTCAACGCCGGTGATGGTCTGCACAGCCACCCCAGCCAGGCCCTGCTCGATCTGTTCACCCTGGCACGCCATTTCTCGCCGGGGTCCCCGACTCCGGAAGTCCTGCGCGGCCGCCGGGTGGCGATCGTGGGCGATGTGCTTCATTCGCGCGTGGCACGTTCCAACCTCTGGGCGCTCACGGCCTGCGGCGCTGATGTGGTGCTGTGCGGCCCCCGCACGCTTCTGCCCGAAGCCTTCGCTGAGTTTGTGAACGCACCGCCGCCTGGACAGCCCGGCGATCCTGTTGCAAAGCGCGGCCGGATCAGCATCGAGCGTCAGCTGGATCTCGCTCTGGCCGGTGTCGATGCTGTGATGACCCTGCGGGTGCAGAAGGAGCGCATGCAACAGCACCTGCTCACCAGTTTCGAGACCTATCACCGCAGCTTCGGGATCACCCATGAGCGACTTGAGCGCTGCGGAAAACCTGTTCCCGTCCTGCATCCAGGACCTGTGAACCGTGGCGTGGAACTGGCGGGCGCCCTGCTGGACGACCCTTCAATCTGCCTGGTGGATGAACAGGTGACCAACGGCATCCCGGTGAGGATGGCCCTGCTCTATCTCCTGGCAACCTCGGACAACGCCTGAACCGCCCGGCGCCCATTTCGGGTGTCAAAGCAATTTGAACCCATCCAGCAGAAGGCCATAAAGCAACCCGACGCGACCCATGTCCAGCAACTGGAGCGGGAGCTGATCTCCACGGCGCTGAAGCAGCGATCCACGGATCCGGATCGCCAGCTCGATCACCAGCACGCAGATCAACGCGCCGAGGGGATCAAGCAGGGACAGCGCCCCCGTGATCGACCCCACCGCACCACCGATCGCAAAGCTGAGCAACAGAACAATGCTCAGCAAAGACAGGCGTCGCCAGGGATTGGCGGCCCATCTGGCCAGAGCAGGACCGAGTTCGGCGACCTGTCGCTGGAATCGGGTCTGCTGAATGATCACCGGGAAGGGGGTGGCAGGACCTCAAGGAGTGGTGTACCCATGGGCTGGTGATCCCCATCACCCGACCCAACCCTGCCGGACCCATGTCTACACCATTTATGGCGGAATGGGTGACTTCCTGGCGCTACAGATAGGGGATTCGAATAAAAAGCCCGGGCCTGGGGCCCGGGACGGGTGACGGGGACTTCATCAGCCAAGCGGCTGGTTGTCAGGGCTTCAAGATCATGGATGACGTTTCGAGGAGCGTCCTCGGGACATCTTGACGATCGGCGGTGACGCCTTCAGCCATCACTCTCCTTCTTCCTGGGTGTCTTGCCCTCGAGGAGCTCGAGCAGGGCTTCCATCTGCGCCATCACACCGCGCACCTCTCCTGGCTCAGGCAGCAGACCATCCTCCATCACTCCCTGATGCATCTCCCGAAGTTCCTGCCGGATGTAGCGAAGGTGACTGACCACCTGTTCTCGCTTGGACTGCGACATGGAAAAGGGGTTGCAGGCTCTCCCTCTTTTACCTCATCACCTCGCTTTTCTTTGCCGGCCCCATGAGCACCCTCACCCGGGACAGCCTCATGCAATCAGCTCCTGCGGTGTTGTTGACGACCAGCTCGGGAGGCTGGGGTGTCGACAGAATGGAGAATAGGGGACTCGAACCCCTGACCTCTGCGGTGCGATCGCAGCGCTCTACCAGCTGAGCTAATTCCCCGGGTCGAGGTCTCCATTATCCCCCTGGCCTTCAGCCTGTCTGCCCACCTGCGCCGCCATGACCGTGTCGATCACCCCTGAACGACTGGCTGCCTTTGATGAGGCCGCAATCGCCGAGCTCGCCAACCGGCTCGATGACGATGATTATCCAAGCCCTTTTGATGCCCTGACGGACTGGCATCTGCTCCGGGCCCTGGCGATCCACCGGCCCGACCTTGCCAGGCCGTACGTGCATCTTGTGGATCAGGAACCCTTTGATGAGGACTGAAGGGTGAACGGCGAACCGCAGCCGCAGGACCCCTTGACCGGTCGCAGGGTGCTGGTGGCCATCAGCGGCAGCATCGCCGCCGTGAAGCTGCCGCTGGTTGTGAGCGCGCTGGTCCAGCGGGGGTGCGAGGTGCGTTGCCTGCTGAGTCCATCCGCGGAGCGACTGGTCAGTGCGGTCGCGCTGGGATCGCTCAGCCGCCATGGCTGCTATCTCGAAACCGACCAGTGGAGTCACCGCGCCCCGAGACCGTTGCACGTGGAACTGGCCGAATGGGCGGAGCTCATCCTGGTGGCCCCTCTGAGTGCCAGCAGCCTCGGCCGATGGGTGCACGGGCTCGGAGATACCCTGCTGGCCTCAGTGTTGCTGGCAGCGGAGGTGCCGGTGGTGGCGGCCGCCGCCATGAACACCGCCATGTGGAACTCCCCGGGCGTTCTGGCCAACTGGAGAGCGCTTCAGAACTTTCCGGGGGTGCTGCCCCTCGAACCGACCAGCGGACTGCTGGCCTGTGACCGCCGCGGAGATGGCCGGATGGCCGAACCCGTCCAGCTGCTGCTTGCCCTGGAGTCACTGGCGCTGAGGGGGCGCACAGGCGACTGGAAGGGCCGTCGGCTGCTGGTGAGCGCAGGGGCCACGCGGGAACCGCTGGACCCTGCTCGCTGTCTCACCAACCCCAGCACCGGGCTGATGGGGGTGATGCTGGCCCAGGCCGCCCGTCTGCGGGGCGCTTCCGTCCAGCTCGTGCATGGCCCCCTGGCCCTGGATCCCTCCCTGCTCGAAGGTCTTGAGGCCTTCCCGATCACCACGGCAGCCGAACTTCAGAGCTGCCTGCAACAGCACCAGTCGAGCGCCGATGCCATCGCGATGGCTGCGGCCGTGTCCGACCACCGCCGCTCGAGCCCCCTGGCGGAGAAGCGTCCCAAAAGCGAGCTGGCGGCTGAACTCCAGCAGGGTTGGGAGCCCGTCCCCGATCTTCTCGCTGAATTGGTGGCCCGCCGGCCCGCCTCACAGCCCATCCTCGGCTTTGCCGCCCACTCCGGAGACGTGCTGGACCAGGCCCGAGCCAAATTCAGGCTGAAGGGCTGCGATCTGCTCTTCGCCAATCCCATCGACCGGCCGGATGCCGGCTTCGGGACCCCCACCAACAGAGGCTGGCTGCTGGGCCCCGGCCAGGCGGTGCAGGACATGCCCCTGAGCAGCAAGTTCGTGCTGGCCCACCGGCTGGTGGATGCACTCGGGGCGTTGCTCAGGCGCCCAGAGGCCGGGGACGCTCAGGAGGCTCCTGCTGCAGCAGATCCATGAAGGTGCGCAGCTGAAGCCTGGGGATGTACGGCCAGCCACCGCGGCGCTCCATGTCCTGAAGCAGCTCAAAGAGGCGGTTGCGGTCTGAGGGGAGGCTGCTGCGGAAGGGCCCCTCCTGAATGCTGCGGTGGAGCTGCTCAAGCTGGCGGAGCAGGGTCAGCAGCGCCTCCGGACTGGCGGCCAGCTCCTGGGAAAGACCCTCCAGCCCAGCCAGAAGATCGATCAATCGTTCCTGTTGCCGAACGCCCAGTCCAGCGCCGCTGATCGGCTCCTGAGGCGTGACCGCTGAGGTGAGTTCGCTGCTGGTCATCAAGGCCGGGAGTCTTGGAAACGGGTTGTTGAGAGCCGCGACATCGTACGGGGATCGGCATTTTGCACCGGTAGGATCCGCGCCAGCCCAGTCATAAAGCCCCGTTTCTGCGGCTTGCTCCCATGCTTTTCCGACCCCTGCTGGCCCTGGTGCTGGCGCTGTGCCTGACCCTGGTGACCGCCTGCAGCGGTGGTGCCAGAGCGGTGGACCGCGCCAACCTCACGTACGACGACATCCACAACACCGGTCTGGCCAACGATTGCCCGACCCTGCCTGATTCGGCCCGCGGTTCGATCGCTCTCGACCCCGACAGCCAGTACCAGCTCCGGGAAATCTGCATGCATCCATCCGAGGTGTTTGTGAAGGGCGAACCCGCCAACAAGCGCCAGGAAGCCCAGTTCGTTCCCACCAAGATCCTCACCCGGTTCACCACCAGCCTGGATCAGGTCTACGGAGATCTGGCCGTCACCGCTGACGGCCTTTCGTTCCAGGAGGACGGCGGCATCGACTTCCAGCTGGTGACCGTGCTTCTGCCCGGAGGCGAGGAAGTTCCTTTCGTGTTCTCCAGCAAGGAGCTCGATGCCACCGCTGACGGTGCCGCCATCACCACCAGCACCGATTTCAACGGCGATTACCGCGTGCCCAGCTACCGCACCTCCAACTTCCTGGATCCGAAAGCCCGCGGCCTCACCACCGGCTACAGCAGTGCCGTGGGTCTGGTGCCTGCCGGCGATGACTTCACCAGTGAGACCGTGAAGCGTTATGTGGATGGCACGGGCACGATGAACCTCTCCATCACCAAGGTGGATGCCTCCACCGGCGAATTCGCCGGAGTGTTCAACGCTGTTCAGCCCTCTGACACCGACATGGGGACCAAGCAGCCCGTCGACGTGAAGATCACCGGAGAGCTCTACGGTCGTCTCGAAAAAGTCTGATCCGAGCCGACACCAGCAAGCCGACCCGCTCTCGGCTTCAGCCTGGGACTCCTGCGGGGGTCCCTTTTTTTCTGCGCGATGGCTGGTCTGGGAGAATCCGGCCCAGCCCAGTCCGAGCCTTGTCATGTCCGTCACCGATACCGCTCCCCCAGCGCCCATGACGAACCCCGGGCTGATCGCCCCCCATGGCGGTGCGCTGGTGGATCTGTTGGTTCCCGCTCAGGCACAGGAGGCGCTCAAGGCCGGAGCGACTCGGGTGGTGGAGTGCTCAGATCGCAATGCCTGCGATGTTGAGCTGCTTGTGGTGGGAGGTTTCTCACCCCTGCGCGGCTTCATGCATCAGGACGACTACGAGTCCGTCGTTCAGGAGAATCGGACCCGCAGCGGCCTGCTCTTCGGCCTGCCGATCGTCTTTGACACCGATGATGACTCCATCACCATCGGCGAGACGCTTCTGCTGCAGTACCGAGGCCAGGACCTGGCGGTGCTCACCGTGGAGAGTGTCTGGGAACCGGACAAGGTCAAAGAAGCCCAGGGCTGCTACGGCACCACCTCCATCGAACATCCGGCCGTGCGGATGATCAGCGGAGAGCGGGGCCGCTATTACATCGGCGGGCGGGTTCAGGGGCTGGAACTGCCCCGACGGGTGTTCCCCTGCCGCACCCCGGCCGAGGTCAGGGCCACCCTGCCGGCGGGCGAGAGCGTGGTGGCTTTCCAGTGCCGCAACCCGATCCACCGAGCCCACTATGAACTGTTCACCCGCGCCCTCGACGCCGACAACGTGAGCGATGGCGGGGTGGTGCTCGTGCACCCCACCTGCGGCCCCACCCAGGACGACGACATCCCGGGTGAGGTGCGCTTCCAGACCTATGAGCGACTGGCCGCCGAGGTGAACAACCCCCGCATCCGCTGGGCCTACCTGCCTTACTCGATGCACATGGCTGGTCCGCGTGAAGCGCTGCAGCACATGATCATCCGTAAAAATTATGGTTGTACTCACTTCATCATCGGCCGCGACATGGCCGGCTGCAAGAGCTCCCTCAGCGGTGACGACTTCTACGGCCCCTACCAGGCCCAGGACTTTGCCCGGGACCATGCAGCCGAACTCGGCATGGAAACCGTGCCCTCTCTGAACCTCGTGTACACCGAAGAGGAGGGTTACGTGACCGCCCAGCACGCTGAGGCCCGGGGGCTTCATGTGAAGAAACTCAGTGGCACCCAGTTCCGTCAGATGCTGCGTGGCGGGGAGGAGATCCCTGAGTGGTTCGCCTTCCGCAGCGTGGTCGATGTGCTGAGGGCCGCGATCTGAGAGCCCCGGTTAACATTCGTTCATCATCACCACCCGCTGAGGACATCCTGTGAAGAAACGCTGGCGTAACGCTGGGCTCTACGTGCTCCTGGTGATCGTCGTGATCGCCGTCGGCACGGCCTTCCTGGATCGCCCTAACCCGGCCAACACCCCGCGAACGCTCCGCTACAGCGATTTTGTGGAGGCCGTTCAATCCGATGAGGTCTCCCGTGTCCTGATCTCTCCCGACCGAGGCACCGCCCAGGTGGTGGAGAACGACGGTCGGCGTGCTGTTGTGAACCTTGCTCCCGACAAGGATCTGCTCAAGCTGCTGACCGACCACAATGTGGACATCGCCGTTCAGCCGACCCGCGAACCGGCGGCCTGGCAGCAGGCGATCGGTTCGTTGATCTTCCCGCTGTTGCTTCTGGGTGGTCTGTTCTTCCTGCTGAGAAGAGCTCAGGGCGGCGGCGGCAATCCGGCCATGAACTTCGGCAAGAGCAAGGCGCGGGTGCAGATGGAGCCCCAGACCCAGGTCACCTTCGGTGATGTGGCTGGAATCGAGGGCGCCAAGCTCGAGCTCACCGAGGTGGTTGATTTCCTCAAGAACCCCGATCGATTCACGGCTGTGGGCGCCAAGATCCCCAAGGGTGTGCTGCTGGTGGGCCCTCCGGGTACCGGTAAGACCCTGCTCGCCAAGGCCGTGGCCGGTGAGGCCGGGGTGCCCTTCTTCTCGATCTCCGGTTCGGAGTTTGTGGAGATGTTCGTGGGCGTGGGCGCAAGCCGCGTGCGCGATCTGTTCGAGCAGGCCAAGAAGAACGCTCCCTGCATCGTGTTCATCGATGAGATCGATGCCGTGGGTCGTCAGCGCGGTGCCGGACTCGGAGGTGGTAACGACGAACGCGAGCAGACCCTCAACCAGTTGCTCACCGAGATGGACGGATTCGAGGGCAACACCGGAATCATCATCGTGGCGGCCACCAACCGTCCGGATGTCCTCGACCAGGCCCTGCTCCGGCCCGGTCGCTTTGACCGCCAGGTGGTGGTCGACCGTCCCGACTACAGCGGCCGTCTTCAGATCCTCGAGGTTCATGCCCGCGGCAAAACCCTTTCCAAGGATGTGGATCTCGATCGAGTGGCCCGCCGGACCCCCGGCTTCACCGGTGCCGACCTGTCCAACCTTCTGAACGAGGCTGCGATCCTGGCGGCCCGCCGACAGCTCAGCGAGATCTCGATGGATGAGGTCAATGACGCCATTGAGCGTGTGATGGCCGGACCGGAGAAAAAGGATCGGGTGATGAGCGAAAAGCGCAAGCGTCTTGTGGCTTATCACGAAGCGGGCCACGCCCTGGTCGGTGCCCTGATGCCCGATTACGACCCCGTTCAGAAGATCTCGATCATCCCCCGGGGCCAGGCAGGCGGCCTCACCTTCTTCACCCCGTC
>JAYKHC010000119.1:0-3429 GCA_035285465.1 Cyanobacteriota bacterium | reverse complement strand
GCCGGCTTGTCGGCCTCTGGTTTGGCTGTGGTGGTGGGGGCTGCCGGGGCGGCGTTGTTTGTGGTGGAAAGGGCTGCCGCTGCAGCGACAGTTGCGCCGGGTGTCGTAGAGCGGGTTGCCGGATTTGAGGCCTTCACCGGGGAAGCGGGGGCAGCGCTGTTGGCCGGTGTGGGCTGTGTGGCGACAGCAGCGGGCTTGGGTGTCTGTTTTGGTGTCGGTTTCGGTTTCGGCTGCGCAGTGGCCTTGGCTGGCCTGGGAGCCGGCCGTGATGCCCGGGGCACCGGTGGAGCACTCAGTCTGAGACGAGTGCCGCTGCGCACCAGATCTGGGTCGCTGATTGAATTGAGCGCCGCCAGCTTCTGCACGTTGATGTTGTTGGCAGCGGCGATCTCAGAGAGTGTTTCACCCTCTTGCACCACATGTTCGCGGCTTCCAGCTCGCGAGTTGCTGGAGGACCTGGCCCCTGGAACGATCAGTCGGCTGCCGGCCTGGAGCAGGGTGGGATCGCTGATGCCGTTGAGCTGCATCAGTCGGTTCACGCTGGTGTTAAGACGCTCGGCAATCTCACCCAGGGTCTCGCCGCTTGCGACGGTGTAGGAGCCGCTGCCACTGCTGGTCGGGCTGGTGCTGCGGCCACTCCCCCCACCGCTGCGGATGACCAGCCGCCTTCCCGCCTGAACCAGAGAGGGATCCGTGATCCCGTTGAGCTGCATCAGTTTCTGCAAGCTGATGCCGTTGCGTTCCGCGATCTCCGAAAGAGTGTCTCCGGTTTGGACGATCACAGACGTTCCGTCTCCACCTGCTCCGCCCTTTCGACTGCCCCCCGGCAGCACCAGTCGCTGGCCGGCCCGAACAAGATCAGGATCCTGGATGCCGTTCACCCTCATCAATGGCTCAAGGCCGACGCCATGACGTTCCGCGATTTCCGAGAGGGTTTCACCGGATTTGACGGTGATGTCAGCGAATACGGGCAGTGGCAGCACCACCGCTAGGGCCAGTGCGGCGAGGGCGCAGCGCATCGACGCTATCGATAGATTGCAACAACCTTAAGGGTTTCCCTTCCGGCTGCCCAGGCCATCGGCAGATCAGCGCTCTTGATCGCCGTGCGTACTGAGTGGTCTGTTCAGGCCGTCAGCCTTCGTAGCAGTGGCAGCTTTCCGGCATAGGGGGGATAGCGAAGCGGAATGTCCAGGAGAAATGCTCGGCTCAGGACGCTTCGCTCGTGCGAGAAGGTGCGAAATCCTGCTTCTCCGTGGTACGAACCCATCCCGCTGGCCCCCACTCCTCCGAAGGGAAGCGCGGCGGCCATCACCTGCACCACAACATCGTTGAAGACCACCCCACCGGAGCGGCTGGCTTCCAGAACCCGCCGCTGTGCCTTGCGGCTGCGACTGAACAGGTAGAACACCAGCGGGCAGGCACGCCCTCGGCCCAGTTCAAGGGCTTCCTCCAGCCCCGAGATGGTGAGCACGGGCAGGAGTGGGCCGAACAGCTCCTCTTCCATCAGCGGATCCTCAGGGCTGTTCACGGCCAGAAGCGTGGGTTCGATCCAGCGTTCGCTGCGGTCACTGCGCCCTCCCGCGAGGACCTGGCCGTTGCGCCGCGCTCCGCACAGCAACCCCTCCAGACGCTGGAAGGAGCTGTCGTTCACGATGCGACCCAGATCGTCCGAGCGCAACGGGTGCGGACCATGGAACCGCTTCAGCTCGGAGGCGATGGCGGCCACGAGCTCATCGCGGACGTCCTGTTCCACCAGCAGATGGTCAGGTCCCACGCAGGTCTGTCCGGCGTTGAACCATTTCCCCCAGGCAATCCGTCGCGCTGTGACGGCCAGATCCGCATCCTTCAGCACGATCACTGGGCTCTTGCCTCCCAGTTCCAGGGTTACGGGGGTCAGAGAGCGGGCACAGGCCCCCATCACCTGGCTCCCCACCCGGGAACCGCCGGTGAAGAACACATGGTCGAACCGCTCCTCGAGCAGCCGGGCGGCCACGGCTGCATCGCCGAGCACCACCTGCACAACCTCGGGAGGAAAAGCCCGCTGCAGAACCTCTGCGATCAGCTCTGCTGTATGAGGGGCCTGTTCCGAGGGCTTCACCACCGCGCTGTTTCCGGCAGCGAGAGCGCTGACAAGGGGGCGAAGTGTCAGTTGAAGAGGGTAATTCCAGGGCCCGATGATCAACACGCAGCCCAGGGGCTGTCGTTCCACCCAGGCACGACCGGGTTGCAGGATGAGTTCCAGTGGCACCGGCCTTGGGGTCATCCAGCGGCGTAGATGCCTGCGGCTGAGCGCGATCTCCTGTCGGATCGCCACCAGTTCAAAGGAGGCCTCCAGGGCTGGCTTGCCAAGGTCACGGGCAAGGGCTTCCAGGGCGGCCGCCTCGTTTTCCGCCAGGGCGGCGCTGAGGCGTTCCAGTTGCTGGAGACGCCAGTGGATGGGGCGAGTCTTCCCGAGGGCGACCGGCCTGCGCATCGTGGCCACATCAGGAAAAGACGTGGGATTCTTCCAGTCGCCGGGAATCAGGCTGCTCACGCAATCAGCAGGCAGGTGAGGAACTCACGCTGGCAGACCGTTACCAGTCGGTCGGTCTCAGCGCAGTGACGAAGTCCTGTCTGGCCAGGTGCCCACCTGCAGGGCTGCCAGCCTCACCAGTTCGGCACCGCTGACCCCCAGGCGACGCGCGATCTCCTTGCGATGGCTCTCCACGGTGGTTCTTCCCAGCCCGAGCTTCCGGGCGATCTGCTTGGTGGCGGCACCGCTGCCGATCAGTTGAAACACCTGCTGCTGGCGTGCTGTGAGCTGGGTCCGGGGATCGCCGCCCGTCGATCCGAGCAGGGCCGTCGTCAGCTTCTCAACCCCATCCGCTTTCGCGAAGACGGCCAGGAGGCGGGACTCAAGGGGTGGCGGACAGATAACAGAGGCCGCCGGCGCTGACATGACCACAACCCGGCACTGAGCGTTGGCCTCCACGGCAGCATGGGCCACCGACCACCCGGAGCCATCGGGAAGATCCAGATTGAGAAGCAGACGATCCGGTTTGTGTTTCAGGCAGAGTTCCAGGCCCTGGCGGCAGTTGTGGGCCCGTCCGATCACCTCGAGGCTGCTCAACGGAGCCAGCACCGTGCAGAGAAGCTGGCTGAACATCACATGCTCATCCAGGAGCAGACAGCGCAGGGCCATGGGTCAGGGGGGAAGCCCTCAGCTGCTTTCCCTCCAGATTCTTGCTGGGAAGGCCGGGTCTTGTCTTGAGAAAATCTGAAAAGAGCGTTTCCCGGACGCTGATGGCGGGAGGTTTCCGGCTGATAAGCCCTTGACGAGACTTGAACTCGTGACCTCTCCCTTACCAAGGGAGTGCTCTACCGCTGAGCTACAAGGGCGTGTGGAAGGTGGGCCGGGTTGGATTTGAACCAACGTAGGCAGAGCCAGCG
>JAYKHC010000118.1:0-4388 GCA_035285465.1 Cyanobacteriota bacterium | reverse complement strand
GCCACCAAGCCAGCCGTCACTGCAGCCAAGCCGGCGGTCACCCAAAAGGGCGAATCCCCTGACTGGCGCACCTACGGGCCCCTGCAGGTGGATTGGGCGAAATGGCAATCCATGGGTGGCAGCTATGTGGCGCCGAGCCTCAATGCTTCAGGCCAGCTGCATTACACCGCCATCAACTGTGGTGCCCGCAAGATGAACGCCACCAGTCCTGCGGGCCAGTGGAAAACCTGGGAACAACCGAGCACGGATGCTGAACAGAAGCTGGTCAGCGATCTGTGCAAGGCCAAGGGAAGCTGATCAGGCGGCCCAGAACAAGGGCCAGGGGCGCCGCAGGTACTGCCTCCCACTGGCTCTGAGGTAAAGCCGCCGGGCTCCGTCGTCACTCTCAGCGATCAGTTCCTCCTGCACGAGCCGCCTCGTCAACCAGGCCCAACAAACGTCCGGATCCGCTGAACCCTGAGCGGGATCGAAGCTCCCTGTCGGCAGCTGAGGTTGCCTGGAAGCCACCAGATTCACCAGGGTGTGCACATCTCGCCCATGACACTGCTCCAGAGCCTCCAGAACCAGGCAGGCCTGGTCGGACCAGTCGCGCCTGGGGGGTGACGCCAGGCAGTTGTCACACCGTCCGCAAGGCGGCACCACCTCTCCCACAGCCATCAGCAGGGCCTGCTCCCGACATCGCTCCCCCTCCGCCACCACCTCCATGCGCCGCAGCTGCCGCTGCGCCAGCTCCAGTCGCGGATCCTCAATGTCGTCACCGCGGTGGGTCCCGCGAATGGCCCAACCGAGGCTGACACGGTCAGCAGGATCAAAGAGCACCAGACAGCGTGCCGGCAAGCCATCCCGGCCCGCTCGCCCTGATTCCTGCAGGTACCCTTCGGCGCTGGCAGGCAGATCAAGGTGCAGCACCAGCCCCACATCCGACCGATCCACACCCATACCGAAGGCCACAGTGGCCACCAGCACCGGCTGGGCCGCTCCCAGGAAATGCTCCAGAGCCAGGGTCCTGCTTTCGACATCAAGACCCGCGTGGTAAGCGATCGCTTCGACACCGCCAGACGCCAGCCGCTGCGCCCAGAGTTCCACCGATCGACGGGTGCGGGCATAGATCAGCACAGCTCCACGAGCCGCTGCCAGGGCCTCGAGCACGAGGGGCAGTGGGTCCTCCGGGCGCCGCTGCATGGCGTAGAGCAGGTTGGAACGGCGGGCAGAGCGCACCTGAACGAGGGGCCGACGCAGCTGAAGCATCCGAATCATGTCGGCCCGAACCTGGGGAGCCGCGGTCGCACTGAGCGCCACAAGGGGCACACCCGGACAGAGCACCCGCAACTGACCCAGGCGCCGGTAATCAGGACGGAAGTCATGCCCCCAGTCACTGATGCAGTGGGCCTCATCCACTGCCAGAGCCACCAGCTGCCGGGCATCGAGCAACTCATCGAGCAACTGACGGGTGGCTTCGGCCTGCAGGCGTTCCGGGGCGAGATACAACAGACGCAGCTGGTGATCGCGGAGACGCTGATGCAGACGCTGGCGCTCAATCCGTGAGGTTCCCCTGTGCAGACAAGCGGCCGCGATGCCGCGCCGCTCGAGCTGCCGCACCTGATCCTGCATCAGGGCCACCAGAGGTGAGATCACCAGGACCAGCCCCTGACGAACCAGCGCCGGCAGCTGATAACAGAGCGATTTGCCTCCTCCGGTGGGTAGAACCGCGAGGCAGTCCCGGCCGGCCAGCAACGCCTCCACCACAGGTCTCTGACCAGGCTTGAAGGCCTGCCAGCCGAAATGCAGGTTGAGGGCCTGCAGCAAGGGGTCGGGGGCGTCCGGAACCATCGTGAGCTCCGGAAGGCCGGGCGGAGCATCCGTGGCCAATCCACCACAGGCAGCGCCCGGCAACTTTAGCGACACCAGAGCTGGTGGTCAGAGCGACAGGGGTGGCGACTCCAATTGCTCGGGGGACTCCTCCACCAGTTGCAAGCGAACCCGCTTCCCTCCAGCCAATTCACCCAAGGACACCCGCAGCGTGCTGCCACTGAGCGTTTGCAGGGCCGTGAGCAACTCCCGCAGATGTGGGGTGCTGCTGCCGCTCTCGAGCCAGAGGCGCTCCTGGAGCCCCCCAAGCCTCCTCCAGCTGGTGTACAGCCGAAGCACCGCGCTCTCCAGCATCTGGGCCTGACCGACAGCATCGGCAAGCAGGCCGAGAGCGTCCAGCCGCTGGGCTTCCTGAACAGCCTTGTCAAAATCCAGCCGATCCACCTGAAAAGCGCGCACTGACAACGCCGCCTCGGCCGCCTTGCTGAGCCAGCGGGCCGTGTGAGTCACCTCCTTGACGCGGTCAAGCTCTGGCTCCTCCCGCAGGACCTGGCGCAGATCCTGCTGCTGCGGCTCAGGGAGCTTGGCCAGTTCCTTCACAAGCGGTGCCACAGCTCGCGGCGGCAGCAGGTTCTCGGCGGTGCGCTGACGCACCTCCTCGGGAAGAAGGGGGCTGGTGGCGGCCGTGAACTCATCTGCAAGGCGACGCACCTGTTTGCGGCTGATCGACTGACCCTCATTGGCAGCCTCCGCAATCATCTGCTGCACCTCGGGATCCGCCTGGGCTGTCTCCAGAAAGGCACGCTTCGAAAAGTGATTCACACTGGATTCATCCAGCAGACCATCTCCCACCAGGCTGTCAGCCGATTCCGCGAGCTGGATCAGGGTGTAGGCGCGGGTTTTGCTGATCTCCCGTTCGCGCAGCCACTGAAGAAAGCCGAGGCCCCTACCTTCACCGCCGCGCTTCTCACGATCTCGCACAGCCCTGAGGATTCGACCACGCCAGATCTCTGTCTGCAGGTCAAACCGGTCGCAGACAGCCCAGGCCGCCTCCAGCCGTGCCAGGAATTCCATCGTGGAGATGGCATCGCTTTCCGGATCCGGAAGCTCGAGGCTCAGCGCCACGGGTTCCGGCATCGCGTCGGCCATGGGGTGTTCAGGCGCGGGGTTTGTTGATGGTGACACGCCCAGAAGGGCGACGAATCGTGACGCCCCCCCGATCCTGCGGGACCGCTCCGGGTATCTTCCCTGTGGCAGCTACCCCATCCCCCGCAAGCGATGGCTATTTCCCGCGGCGACAAAGTGCGCATCAAGCGTCCCGAGTCCTATTGGTACAACGAACTCGGAACCGTCGCCTCCATCGACACATCCGGTATCCGCTACCCGGTGGTGGTGCGCTTCGAGAAGGTGAACTACAACGGATACAGCGGTTCAGAAGGCGGCATCAACACCAACAATTTCGCCGAAAGCGAATTGGAGAAGGCCTAGTCACTTCTCTGCAAGCCTCCTGCCCGTGCCGGAACTCCCTGAAGTGGAAACCGTACGGCGCGGGCTTGAGGCTCGAACCGAAGGATTTCAGATCGTTCGGGTGCAGGTCTGCCGGAACCGGGCCATTGCCAGCCCCAAAGACCCTCTCGCCTTTGTGGCTGGCTTGAAGCACTGCAGCGTTCACAACTGGCGACGGCGCGGTAAATATCTACTGGCTTCCCTCCAGCAGCCCAATGGAGAACCGGGAGGTCATTGGGGGGTGCATCTGCGGATGACCGGACAGTTCCTCTGGCTGGAGGAACCCATGGATCCGTGTCCCCACACACGGGTTCGATTCTGGAATGCTGAGGGAAGTGAACTGCGATTCCAGGACGTACGCAGTTTCGGGGAGATGTGGTGGGTCCCCCCCGAAAAGGAGCTCTCCAGCGTGATTGGAGGCCTGAAACGGCTGGGCCCCGAACCCTTCAGCAATGAATTCACAGCAGAGTATCTGCTCAGGCGGCTCTCAGGCTCCCGCCGATCAATCAAAACGGCCCTGCTTGACCAATCCCTGGTGGCCGGAGTCGGGAACATCTACGCCGACGAAACCTTGTTCAAGGCACGGCTGCGGCCAGACCTCAACAGCGGAGACCTTTTACCGACTCAACTCTCCAATCTGCGTGAAGCTTTGCTGGATGTGCTGGCGGCAAGCATTGGAGTCGGCGGAACCACCTTCAGTGATTTCCGTGATCTCACAGGAAGAAATGGAAACTATGGAGGCCAGGCCTGGGTTTACCGCCGAGGAGGCCAAGGCTGCAGGATCTGCGGAACAACGATTCGACGCGATCGACTAGCTGGCCGTAGCACACACTGGTGCCCGAAGTGTCAAAGCTGAAGAGCTGATTGAGGAGGAGATGAAGAGAGTCTCTAACTCAACTCAATACAACCATGCAGAACAGAATCTGCGAGAATTAGATCCGATGATGGAGAGATTAAACCTGGCATCGACCTATTTTCTCAGGGGGCTACCCCCCTAATATCGTCGGCGCTGCAGCGTTTCACAACCGAGTTCGAGATGGATCGGAGTGGGTCCACTGCGCCATGGACACCAG
>JAYKHC010000117.1:0-50091 GCA_035285465.1 Cyanobacteriota bacterium | reverse complement strand
AGCGACCATCGCCGCGAGGGCGTCGATCTGACCAGCATTGATGAATTCGCCGCGGGCATCAGCCTGCGCAACGACCTTGGTGAAGGCGTCGAACATTGAAGAGCTCCTGTTCTCGACGTCGGGGTCGGGATTGGGTGGATAGACCTGATGTGCTGGTGCTCACCCCGGTGGTCTGCGAATTCACGAATCACACGAATCAGTGAAATCACGCGACAGCCGCTGGATGGCAAGGACATCGAAGGCCTAGGTATTTTGGCGTCCTGAAGCGAGCGGGATCCGCAGCATTTACAAATGGTCACCACCATGGGATCCGGATGGAAGGGTTCCTGTTCGTGATCAGGAGCGGCGAGCAGGGTGAGCCAACAAAAAAGCCCCCGGGATGAGGGCTCAAGGCGATCTGCACGGGGGAGGCTCTGTCAGCCTTCGCCTCCCTTGAGGGAGGGGCGACTGGGGCCACCCGCATGGGTCGCCATGTCACCTCCGCTCACGGTAACGCCGGTGATCCGCCCGCCCATGCGTTGCACCATCCGCATGGTTTCATTCATGCGGGTGTAAGGAACATTCATGACCAGGTCTGCAGTCCGGGAATAACTGTTATTGGCCAGACCGGTCACGGTGAATGAAACTTGGCGGCTGCTTGCGAAGCTGGTGCCGCGGCTTCCGGAAGAAACCTTCATGGGATGAGGTGAGGGTGGTCGGTGTGATGGTCGGGTGTGATAGTTGGAGTCAGAAACCGTGTTATCCGGGATTCAATTGACGGGCGTAATGCTGGCGATCCGACCACCTTCACGGTGAATCTGCTGCTGGTACTCCAGCATTTTGTTGAAAGGAATGAAACGCACTCGATTGCTGCGCTTGTGAAGCCTGTAGTTGTTGAAACCGGTGATCTCAACACGGAACACGCGGCCCTCCTCTCCTGCTCCTACGCCTTGACGGGTGAGACCATCTGCCGCCACCTTCCGGAACACGGAGCCTGCTGCATTGGGGCTCACGACGGGGAGGGGTTGCTCAGAGTGAACGGCGGGGTTCAGTCTGGATTGATTCTTGAGAAGGTCACCCCGGACCGAAGCGCCAACACCGCGGGTGAGTTGAAGCATGTAGCTGAACTGGAGGCCCTGTTGGCCGGCGTTGTAGTCCCAGCCGTGAAGGTAAGGAACCACCTCTTCCCCGAAGCGCTGCTGGTATTCAGCACTGTCCAGATAGGAGTCAATCTCGGCGTCGTATCCCTGTTCTTGGAGGATGGTGAAGTGGTGAAGCATCTCAGACTTGTTCTGGGGTGCGCGGCCCAGAAGGTGCTTGAAATTCAGCTCAATAAATCTGTAGGGATTCGTGGCTTCAAAGAATTTTTTCTTGTAAAGCCCACTCTTGGCAACCTGCCGCACAAACTCCCTGACACTCAGATATCCCCTGCGGAAAAGGGATTCAGGTCCTTCCAGCCTCTCGCTGGCCATCACGTACTGGTTGCCGAGAACCTGTCTGTAGACAGCACGGATCAACGCCACCTTGTCAGTTTCGGAGGCGTTCAACCAGTTCTCCTTGTTTCGATCGTTGGCGAAGCGCTCGATGCCTAGGTAAGCGGCGTTGGCGAGAGTCATGGCGGTCTGGGCGAGCCGGGAGACGAGGGGGAACCGTTGGTTTGCTGTCTGCGCGCAAACTCCAAGGGCGTTTGGAGACGGCACCAGCTTTGATTTTCCGTGCGGATCCTATGGGCGTGATCGCATGCTGCGGCAAGCCTTTCATATTCGTTACAAACCGGGGTCGCGGCGTCGGGTCTGGCGCTTGTGGGCAGCGCCGATAACATCTGGCTCGTTGACGCCTCTCTCAACGACATGGTCGGCAGGTCGAGGCCCTCTGAGCAGACCCTGAGGCTGGTGGCGCAGCTCCAGTCGCTTTCTGAGCTGATTGAGAGCCTGGCCTTCCGGGTGGTTGAGCTGGAGGAGAGATTGGCGGCAACCGAGGCGAGCCTTTCACCCGCGACGGAACGCTCAGCCCTGGCCGCGGGCGAGCTCGCTGCTGAACAGCGTCTCCAGGAGTCGGAGGGGCGCATCGCTCGCCTGGAGGCCTGGTTGAGCGGTGCAGACGTTCAGGGAGCTCAGCCCCGCCAGTGTTGATGCCAGGCTTCAGGGATCTCATTGCTGTAGTCATCGATCCGTTCGAATTCGAAGGGCCCGGCCAGTGATCCCCACACATGCTCGTGAGTCATGGGGTCGTGGCCTGTGTCGATGGTGCGCATGCCGGTCGGAGTGAGCTCCAGTCGGCTGACCAGGTACGTCGTGGCTCCCTTGCGCTCCACCAGGCAGCGACATCCCGGCTCCACTTCGCCGATGAAGCCATCCCCGTCTTCGCGAACCAGGTAGGCGCAACCGTCTAGGGGACGAAGATCGGAGGGCTGGATCAGGGCTCGCCGTGCCGGATCGTCCATGGCACCCCAGAAACGCTGTTCCTCGTTCAGGGCCTGGTTGAGAATGACGATCCGGCCCTGATGGGACTCCGCTCGAAGCACCCTGATGCGATAAGGAGCCGCTGGATTGATCGCGTAGCTCTGTTCAAGCAGCAGCGACCCCGGCTCCAACTGGGGAAGAGGCCGGAACCTTGCCAGGATGTGCGCGTAAAGCGGTGGGTTCTCGAAGGCCTGGTGTTGATTGCTGAACCCGGCGCTCAGCAGACGCGTCAATCGGCTGAGAGAGTTCTGCATGGGCGGAGGCTACAGCCCAAGCAGACGGATCCGGAACCGTGCCACCTGTTCCGCCAGTTCCGGGTGACTTCTGCTGAAGGGATGCTCGGAGAGCTCGGCCAGGACCTGGGTCAGGGCCGGCTCGATCCCATCCTGCTGGTCGATCGTGAGATGTTGTTTGTGGCGTTGCCAGGTCTCATCGAACATCTGGGCGAAGCTGTCCGCGTTGTTGAACAGCTGATCGGCGTTCATGGCGTTGGACCATGGCATGGAAGATCGACCGAATGCTTGGCCAGAAGACTGACACGCCCCGGAGCCGAAGTTCCCTTGCGTTCCGTGTGGGCTTGTGTAGCACCCTGGCACAGACTTCAAGCTTGCTTCAGGATTGGGGTTCGGCGCGGCGGTTGTTGGCATGGCTGGTCTTCCCTCTCTGTTGTCGCTCGCTGCCCTGCTGGGGTTCCTGGCGCTTCAGTTGGCGCTGCGTGCCACTTAGCGCGGACCTGGCCGGCGGTCTTCGCAGGCTCTGGACTGGAGGTGATGACGCCTCAAGGTGTGGCCTCCTTGCGGAGAGAGTCCTCGACAGGGGTGTTCCGTTGGGGCTGGGTTGTCGGGGGATCGGGCGTGGCGGGAGTGCTGTCGATCGTTTCCTGTGAAGCTGGATCCGGGGGAATCAGTTCGGGTGGATTGGGTTCGGTCTCGGGACCGATCACGTCGACTGAAACCCGTTGAACAATCAGTCGGTAGCGGATCGGTTGGGTCCTGTTGATGTAGGCCTGGACATCCGCCACCTGTCGAGCTGTGGGAAGCCGGGGATTGGTGACACGAACGGCGGCGCGGATCAGGGGTGGATTCTGACTCCAGTCGATCTGAACATTGATCAGCTCGGAATCCTTCCCAAGCGTGAGGGTGCGGTTGACCAGGGACGCTGTGATCGCTTGCTGGATGTTCACAAGGGCAGCAGCCTGCCTGGCCTGGCCGATCAGGGAAAGAAAGCTGCCAGAAAGGGGAATCAACAGCAGTGCGGTCAGCAGCAGGCTCACCAGCCCCAGGCGACTGCGCCAGAGATTGACCCTCAGCTCAGGCACGCAGAGTGCCAGTGTGAGCAGGGCTCCGCTGAGGATCCCGAGCAGGTTGGCGGTGAACAGGAGCGCAGCCCCCAGCGCTTCGCTCCAATGCGCCTGGGCGAGCAGCAGTCCGAAGGCGCAGACGGGTGGAACCAGAGCCACAGCGATCGCGGTGCCAGCCAGGGAGCTGATCGCTTTGCTGCTCACCGAGGCGTAGGCGGCAATCGCCCCCGCAACAAGGGCCACGCCGAGATCGAGGAGATTCGGCTGGGTGCGAGCCGTCACTTCCGAGCCGAGGATCGGCAGGCTCACGGAAGCCCCCAGCAACACAGACATCCCCACGGTGGAGGCGATTCCGATCAGAAGGGTGAGCAGGGCTCGCGCCACCAGCAGCAGGCGTCCCTGAAGGATTCCGAAGGCGGCCGCCCTCAGGGGGAGCATCCAGGGGGCGATGAGCATGGCCCCGATCACCACGGCGCTGCTGTTGGCCAGCAGGCCGAGCGTGGAGATAGCCCCGGCCGCCAGGGTAAGCACGATGAAGGGCTGATCAGTTCGGGCATCCAGCTCGAACATCTCACTCAGCTTGTGTTCATTCATTCATGGGAGCCTCATGAACACAGGGGCTGTGGATGGCAGCAGGTGATCGGCTTCAGAAGTGTGAACACAGACCCTGGATCGGGCGTTGATAGCGTGGACAGATGCTGATCAGTCCCCCGAACCGCGGCGGCTCCTCGCCTGGAGCCTCGGTCTCTGGCCGGGTCGGGCTGGCACCGCTCTTCTGAAAACCCG
Organism: Cyanobacteriota bacterium; assembly: GCA_035285465.1. Classification (GTDB taxonomy): domain Bacteria; phylum Cyanobacteriota; class Cyanobacteriia; order PCC-6307; family Cyanobiaceae; genus UBA5018. The sequence continues at coordinate 45,564 of JAYKHC010000117.1, read as the reverse complement.
ACGACGGGACTCAAGACGTGACTGATTTCATCAGGAACTGGTGGGTCAAGCCCCATCAGGACATCCTTGCGGCCCTTGTGGTGGCCTTCGCGATGATTCCGGAGGCGATCGCCTTCTCCGGGATTGCCGGCGTGGACCCCCGGGTCGGTCTGTTCGGGGCTTTCCTGCTCTCGGTGACCCTGGCGCTCGTGGGCAGTCGCCGAGCCATGATCACTTCGGCCACCGGCTCCACTGCCCTTCTGATGACTGGGTTGGTGCAGCAGGGCAATGCCCTGGGGGAAGGCCTTGGCCTTCAGTACCTGCTGGCAGCAGGAATTCTCACAGGTCTGTTGCAGATCGCCTGGGGGTATCTGCGGTTGGCCCACCAGATGCGATTTGTGCCACAGCCGGTGATGGCCGGTTTTGTGAACGCCCTGGCGATCCTGATCCTGCTGGCACAGCTGCCCCAGCTGGGGCTGGACTGGTTTCACCCGGAAGAGGTCACGGTCACCACCGCCCAGCTGCCGGCGGTGTGGGGACTGCTGGCCCTCACCCTGCTGGTGATCTATGTGTTGCCGCGGTTCACCAGGGCGGTTCCTGCAGCCTTGGTGGCGATCCTGATCAGCACCGGGCTGTCCATCAGCCTCGGACTGGATGTACCGACTGTCGCCCGTCTCGGAACGCTCCCCGATGGACTTCCCGGCTTTGCTCTGCCGAAGGTGCCCTTCAACCTCAGCACCCTGGGAATGATTCTGCCCACGGCCCTGGCGATCTCGCTGGTCGGTCTGATGGAGACCTTCCTGACGCAGGACATCCTTGACGATCTGACCGACAGCAGCAGCTCCAAGAATGCCGAGGCGCGTGGCCAGGGGATCGGCAACGTCGTCAGTTCCCTGTTCGGCGGCATGGCCGGTTGTGCCCTGGTGGGACAGTCGGTGATGAATGTGGGTTACGGCGGCCGCACCCGCCTCTCAACGCTGACGTCAGGCCTGGCCTTGCTGGTGATGATCCTGCTGGCCGGCCCCTGGGTGAACCGGATCCCGATGGCCACCCTGGTGGGGGTGATGGTGATGATCGCCATCAACACGGCCCAATGGAATTCCATCCGTGCCATCCGCCGCATCCCCAAAAGCGACACGGCAGTGATGCTGCTCACGGTGCTGGTCACCGTGCTCACTCACAACCTGGCGGTGGGACTGCTGGGCGGGGTGGCACTCGCGGCCATCCTGTTCAGCCGCAAGGTTGCCAAGGTGATCGGGGTGAACAGCGAGTTGATCGCTCCAGGCCATCGTCTCTACAGGGTGGAGGGTCAACTGTTCTTTGTGAGCAGCATCTACTTCCGCCAGGGTTTCGAGTTGCATGAGCAGCCTCATCCCGAGCGGGTGACAATCGACATGACAGCTGCGCATATCTGGGATCAGAGTGGCGTGAACGCTCTCGATCAGGTGATCCGTCGTCTCAAGCTCGGCGGCAGTGCCGTGGAGGTTGTGAATCTCAACCCCGAAAGCACGGATCTGTTCGCTCGAGTGGGAGTGGCCGAGGAGGCCGGTGGTCGTGGGGGGGGGATCGTGTCAGCCCACTGAGAAGTCCGCCTCCCCTCTCCGCTGCGAACCTCGGGCCAGGACCGCAGCAGGGTCAGCCCGCCGCAGCGACTGTCAGCGGATCATCAGCTCGGTTGGTTCCGCAGCATGGGGTTGTCAGGATTCAGGAGCGGGCTGTCCAGGCTTCAGCCACTCTCGAGCCACCGCCTGACCCTTTCTTCTGATGGATCTTCAGCTGCGCGGAGCCCATGTCCTCACCGCCGAGCAGCTGCTGGAGCAGCTGGCGGTGGATCCCGAACTGGGCCTGAGCAGCGGCGAGGCCGAGGAGCGTCTCCGCAGCATGGGAGCCAACCGGCTGACAAGCCGAAAGCAACGTCCGCAGTGGCTTCAGTTCCTGGCTCAGTTCCATGCCCCTCTGCTTTACGCCTTGCTGATCACCGGTGCGGTCAAGGCCCTGGTCGGTTCACTGCGCGAGGCGGTGGTCATCTGGAGCGTCACCCTGATCAATGCGGTGATCGGTTTCGTGCAGGAGAGCCGCGCTGAGCGCTCGATCGGCGCCCTCGCCCTGGCGATCCGATCCGATATCGAGGTGCTGAGGGACGGCCGGAAGCAGCGGCTCGATGCTCAACAGCTGGTGCCTGGGGATCTGGTGTTCCTGGTTGCGGGCGATCGGGTCCCCGCCGACCTGCGCCTGCTCCAGGTGCGCAACCTTCAACTGGATGAATCCAGCCTCACCGGGGAATCGCTTCCGGTCGCCAAGGCGATCAGCACCGACCCAGAGGACGCTCCGCTGGCGGAGCGCTACGGGATGGCCCATGCGGGCAGCTTCGTGACAACCGGCCAGGGGCGAGGGCTGGTGGTCGCCACCGGCGATGCCACCGAACTTGGGGATCTGGCCGCTTCCCTGCAGCGGGGTTCTGTGCTCAGTACGCCACTGACGCGCAAATTCGCGCGCTTCAGCATGACCGTTCTGCGGTTTGTGCTGGGTCTTTCGCTGATCACGGCTCTTGTGGGGCTGGCCAGGGGGCGTAACCCCGGCGAGATGTTCGACGCAGCCGTGGCCCTGGCGGTGAGTGCCATCCCTGAGGAGTTGCCCGCCATCGTCACCATCACCCTGGCGATCGGCGTGCACCGCATGGCCCGGCGCAACGCGATCATCCGCAAACTTCCAGCCGTGGAAGCTCTCGGCAGCGCAACGGTGATCTGCTCGGACAAGACCGGTACCCTCACCCAGAACCGGATGGCCGTGCAGGAGCTCTATGCGGCAGGTCAGCGCCTGCAGCTGGAGCAGCTCTGGCCGACTGGATCCTCGGGTGCGCCGGGGACGCCCGACCCGCTTCAGACCAACCGTGCCCTGCGTGAACTGCTGCTGGCAGGGCTGCTCTGCAGCGATGCCAGACCCAGCAGCCAGGAGGGGCTGGTGGGAGATCCCACCGAAACCGCCCTGCTGGCCGCTGCTCAGCGGGCCGGATTCGACCACGCGGAAGCCCATCGCCGCCATCCGCGTCGCGATGCCCTGCCCTTTGAAGCCGAGCTTCAGGTGATGGCCACCTTGCACGGCGGTGAACGGATTCTGGTCAAGGGATCCCTGGAGGCCGTTCTGCCCCGCTGTCATGGGCAATGCGGCAGCGATGGCGGCCTGGAAGCGCTGGATCCGGTTGCCATCCACACAGCCGTGGATTCCATGGCCACCCGGGGAGAGCGGGTGCTGGCGTTTGCCATGGGGCAGGCCCATCCTCAGCAGGCCTCCCTGCTCCACGATCACATCGAGGCCCATCTCACCTTCCTGGGACTGCAGGGCATGGCTGATCCTCCGCGCCCTGAGGCCACGCGTGCAGTATCCGCCTGCCTGGACGCTGGCATCACGGTGAAGATGATCACCGGTGACCACATCCGTACGGCCATCGCGATCGCTCGCCAGATGGGCATCGGTCACCGGCCCGAACCGGTCGCCATCGATGGCCGGGGTCTGGCGGCGTTGCCTCCCGATCGGCTCGTGCCCGTGGCGCTGCAGACGGATGTGTTCGCGCGGATGGCCCCGGCGCAGAAACTTGAGCTGGTGCGGAGCCTGCAGAGCAGCGGTCAGATCGTTGCCATGACGGGTGATGGTGTCAATGATGCCCCTGCCCTGCGCCAGGCTGACATCGGGATCGCCATGGGGGCCGGCGGCACCGCCGTGGCTCGGGAATCGGCCGCCATGGTGCTCACCGATGACAATTTCGCCTCCATCGCAGCAGCGGTTGAAGAGGGGCGAGGCGTGGCCCTCAACCTGCACCGTGCCATGGCTTTCTGTCTGCCCGTGAACGGCGGGGAGTCGTTCACCATTCTGATCAGCGCCCTGCTGGGGCTGGATCTGCCGATCACCGCGCTGCAGGTGCTCTGGCTCAACATGGTCAACTCCCTCACCATGTCGCTCCCGTTGGCCTTTGAGCCGAAGGCGCCAGGGCTGATGACGATGCCGCCCCAGCGACCCGATCGCCCGTTGCTCAACCGCCCTCTGCTGCAGCGGTTGTTGCTGGTGTCAGCATTCAGCTGGGTGGTGATCTTTGCGATGTTCTTCTGGTCGGAGGCTCGGATCGGGGATCAGGCCGTGGCCCGCACGATGGCGGTGCAGACCCTGGTGCTCTCACGCGTGGCCTATCTGCTCAGTCTCAGTGAAGTGGTCCAGCACCTTCCCGGAAACTGGAGTCGGTTCGCAACCGCTCTGTGGCGCTCCCCCCCCCTGATGCTGGGGTTGGCGGGTGCGCTGCTGCTTCAGGTGCTCTTCAGTCAGTGGCGGGTGATGAACGTGTTCTTCGGAACGGCACCGCTGACCCTGCAGCAGTGGATGGTGTGCTCCATGGCCATCGTGTTGATGATCCCGGTGGCCCATGCCGCCAACCGTCTGGACCCCTTGGTCCCACCCGCAGCTTCTGTCGCAACTCCGGCGGCCTGATCATGCGTCAGGCTGCCCCCAGCCGTGGTGTTCCCTCGATGACTTCCTCCGCAGACGTCATGACACGACTGCGTGAGCATCTTCATCACACCCGGCTGCTCGGCTCGATCAGCAGCGCCCTCTACTACGACCAGAACACCGTGATGCCTGCTCATGGGGCCGCCTGGCGGGGAGAACAGCTGGCGCTGCTGGCTGGCCAGCTCCATCAACGACAGAGCAGCGCCGAATACGCAGAGCTGGTGGGGGAGGCCGAGGCTGAGCTGGGTGCTGATGACCCGCCGGAGCGGCGCCGCAACCTGGAGCTGCTGCGCCTGGAGCTTGACCGCCAGTGTTGCCTGGATCCCGATCTGGTGACCGCTCTGGCCCAAGCCCAGTCGCGCGGCAATGCCGTCTGGCAGGAAGCCCGTGCCCGCAATGATTTTTCAGCCTTTGCCCCGGCCCTCAAAGAGCTGCTCGCTCTGCGCCGCCAGCAGGCCAGCCAGCTGGCCGCTGCCGAGCCGGTGCCGCGCAGTCCCTGGGAAATCCTGGCCCAGCCTTTTGAGCCCGATGTGAGCAAGGCACGCCTTGAGGAGCTGTTCGCCCCGCTCAAGGCCGAGCTGCCGGCCTGGCTGGAGCAGGTGAGGACCACACCCATCCCCCGGCCAGCAGCCGTGGATCTGCCCGAGGCTCTGCAGGAGCGGCTCTGCAGCGATCTGCTCGACAGCTGGGGGTATGACGCCCGCCGCTGCCAGCGCTCACGCTCAGCCCACCCCTTTTCCTGCACCCTCGGTCCCCAGGACTTCCGCATCACAACCCGGGTGGTGCCTGGTCAGCCCCTCTCCGCCTTCCTGGCCACCGCTCATGAGTGGGGTCATTCCCTCTATGAACAGGGGCTCCCCCGCACCGACGACCACGACTTCCCGTGGCCCTTGGGGGAAGCCACCTCGATGGGGGTGCACGAGAGCCAGAGTCTGTTCTGGGAGTGTCGGGTGGCCCGCAGCCGCGCCTTCGCCGAGCGCTGGCATCCCCGTTTCTGCGCCGGCCTGGGCGGTGGACGGGCCAGCGATCCCTGGGGTGGAGCCTTCGGCTTCTGGTGCGCCCTCAACCCGCTTCAGCCCGGATTGATCCGCGTTGAAGCCGACGAGCTCAGCTACTGCCTTCACATCGTGCTGCGCTACGAGCTGGAGCTGGCCCTGCTGGAACAGGACCTGCCCGTGGAGGAGCTGCCGGAGCGATGGAATCAGCGCATGGAGGACCTGCTGGGAATCCGGCCGTCCACCGACTCCCAGGGGTGCCTCCAGGACATTCATTGGGCTGAAGGCCTGTTCGGCTATTTCCCCTCCTATGCCCTCGGTCATCTGCTGAGTGCCCAGCTCAGCGAAGCCATGGAAGAACATCTCGGCCCCCTGGAGACGCTGATTGCGGCGGGTGAGGAGAGCAGCCTGCGCGACTGGCTCCAGACCCGCCTCTGGCCCCTGGGGCGCAGTGTGAACGGGGAAGAGCTGGTGAAGCGCGTGAGTGGCGCTCCGCTGAGCGCCAGCCCCTTTCTGCGCTATCTGCGCGGGAAGCTCGAAGGGCTCGGACTGACGTGCCAACAGGGCCGACCATGACCCGATTCCTCCTGAGCGAAGCCCAGCGACGCAAGCTCGACGAAGCTGATGATTCGGAGTTCTACGCGCAGCCGCGCTTCGTTCAGCATCTCGATGCTGCCTTCCGGGGCAGGCTCACGGAGCTGTACCGCGAGCGGCTGCCTCCCTGTGCAGTGGTGCTCGACCTGATGAGCAGCTGGGTGAGTCACCTGCCTGAGGGGATCTCTTATCACGAGGTGATAGGCCATGGGCTGAACGACGAGGAGTTGAAGGCCAATTCCCGGCTGGACCGCCATTGGATTCAGAACCTCAATGTCGACCAGCGGCTGCCGCTCGAGGAGGCTTCTGTGGATGCCACCTTGATCGTGGCCGGCTGGCAGTACCTGCAGTATCCGGAGGCCATCGCCTCTGAGTTGTGGCGGATCAGCCGACCCGGAGGTCAGGTGATGGTGAGTTTCAGCAATCGGATGTTCTTCACCAAGGCTCCTCAGGTCTGGACCGATGGATCAGATCGCGATCATCTCAACTATGTCGCGGATGTCCTGAGCGCTGCGGGCTGGACCATCGCCGATGTGATCGCCGAGAACACCAGGGCGTCAGGGCCTCTGGGTTGGCTTGGAGGCCGGGGCGACCCGTTCCTGTCGGTGGTCGCCGTGCGCGAGGCTGGCTGAAAGGCGCTCCGTAGGATGCCGGCGAATTGAACCAAGCCGCTGCATGGCGAACATCGACCACGCCCCGAGTCGCACGATGCTCAACCTGTTGCATGTGCTGCCGGCCTTCGCCGATGAAGCCGAGGTGCGGCTCAACGCCATTGTTGAGCTGAACAGCAACACGATCAACAAGTATGAGTTGATCACTGAAACAGGGCATCTCAAGCTGGACCGTGTTGGCTATTCCTCTCTGGCCTACCCGTTTGCCTATGGTTGTATACCTCGCACCTGGGACGAAGACGGAGACCCTCTTGATATTGAGATTGTTGGCGTCACAGAACCTCTGGTCCCCGGTTCTCTCGTGGAAGCACGCATCATCGGCATCATGAAATTTGATGATGGCGGTGAGGTTGACGACAAGGTGATTGCGGTGTTGGCTGATGACAAGCGCATGGACCACATCACCTGCTACACGCAGCTGGGGGACCACTGGCAGAAGGAGACTCGTTATTACTGGGAGCACTACAAGGATCTCAAGAAGCCAGGCACCTGCCGGGTGAACGGCTTCTTTGACATCGCCGAAGCGGTGAGCGTGATCAAGGAGTGTGAACAGCGTTATCTGACGACCATCGAGTCGAGGCTCGTGAACTGATCAGGAGTCCAGCCGCTCCGCCGGGGCGCAGGCAAAAGGCCGGGCCAGGGCTCGGGCCAGTCCATCCCGGCTGGCCAGCCCCCGCAGACGATCCAGGGGCAGTCCTCCACTGGGCAGTCCCTGTGGAAGCCTTTCGTGCTGGAGATCAGGAACCTCAAAGACGGGAACCTGTCTGAGCCCGTTGGGGGTCAGTTGATCTTCCAGCTCGGCCAGGCTCGACTGCAGCGGCAGCCAGACCAGATCTCCGCGCCGGCAGCGCTCCAGGGGGGTTTGCCCACCGTCGGGGCCACCGATCGCTCGCTGCAGATCCTGGAGCGTCACCAGTCCGATTGTCCGGGTGCCTTCAGTCACCAGCAGGCAATGCCCATGGCTTTCAACCAGGCGAGAGAGGGCCTCACGAGCCGGCCATGATGCCGGCAACAGCAGTGGAGCTTCCGGCTCGAAGGCTTCAGCCACAGGCACGGCCGCCAGCGTGCGACGTCGTTCCTCCTCCAGAGGATCGGGCCCCAGCAGGCCGGGATCGGCAAGCCCCTGCCAACGTTCCACCAGTGCCGAACTGAGACCTGCGGCCGCCAACAGCGGCAGCACGATCCGGATGTCGTGGGTCAGCTCAAACAGCAGCAGCAGAGCCGTCAGCGGGGCCCGTGCACTGCCGGCCAGGACCGCAGCCATCCCCACCATGGCGTAGGCAGGTGGCTCAGCCACCGGGAGCTGCAGCCCCCCCTCGCCGAGCAACTGGCCGTAGCCATTGCCGAGAACAGCGCCGAGGAAGAGAGAGGGCGCAAACCCGCCCCCCACGAAGCCGGTTGCATTGCTGACGCCGGTGGCCAGCAGCTTCACCCCCAGCAACATCAGCAGGGGGGTGAGCGGAATCCCGCCCTCGCGGCCCAGAAGCGCTTCGATCGTGTCGTACCCCACTCCCAGCACCTGAGGAAAGACCAGGGCCATCAAGCCGACTGCGGCCCCTCCCAAAGCCGTCGCCATCCCAGGTGGCAGTCTCCGCAGCGCCGACTGAAGCCGTTCGCTCCGGCCGAGGCTGAGCAGCGTGATCAGGGCCCAGCTCATCAGCGAGGCGACAAGACCCAGGCCGAGGTACAGCGGTAACTCGAGCGGAGAACGAACCTCGTAGGCAGGAAGCCGCAGGATCGGCTCGCTCCCCAGCAGCAGCTGCGTCACCAGCGAAGACGCCACGGCGGCCACCAGGACAGCCCGCAGACTCGGCCGGCCCTGAATCGCGCTGAAACTTCCTTCAAAGGCAAAGAACACACCGGCAATCGGCGCCCTGAAACCAGCGGCCAGCCCCGCTGCTGCTCCCGCGGCTACCAGGGCTCGCTGGTTCTGGGGCGTGAGCCCGGATTTCAAGGCAATCCAGAGGCCGATATTGCCGCCGCTTTCCACACTCGGGCCCTCTGGCCCGAGAGATGCACCACTGCCAAGGCTGAGGGATGCACTCAACAGTCTTAAAAAAGGCAGTTTTGGTCTGGCGGTGATCGAACCGTCGGCCATGGCCATCAGGCTGGGCAGGCCAGGTCCGATTTCGCCGCCAAAGCGGCGCAGCAGGCCCAATCCGAGTCCGCCCAGGGTCGGAACCACCACCACAGGCCAGAGCGCCACCCAGTCGGGCCCTGGGGTGGGCAGTGGAGATTCCGGCAGGGGCTGGAGCTCCGTGACGGCTGTCGGCGGTGGCAGAAATCCCAGGCCGCCAAGACCCACCTGCAGCAGGGACTTCAGGGGGGTGCTGGTCTCCGGTGGAGGAGGTGGCAGAGGGGGAGGTGCCGGGGGCGGCGGAGCTCCGCCGCGGCCAAGCTCCAGCAGTCCCTCAATCAAGGGGCCGAACAGGCCGTTGTTGATGAAGCCCAGCAGTTCGTGGAAGCCCACGACGGCGAGACCGGTGAGTGCTCCCACCAGGAAGGCCCATGCCAGCAGGTTCCACTGGAACGGCAGCGCCCGGATTTCGGCCCCCTGGCTCTGCTCAGACGGTGGGACGGACGCTGGCAAAGATGTCCTCCAGGATCTCTCCGGCCCCCTGCTCCCGAAGCCTCAGCGCCAGGGCGGTTCCAAGGGCTTCCGGATCCTCCTGGGGGCCGCGGGCCTGATCGCGGATCAGTCGCAACCCATCGAGACTGGCCACCATCCCTGTGAGCACGAGTTCGCTTCTGCCGTTCACCTCCTCGAAGCAGCTGTTCACCCCGATCGGCACCTGGCAGCCACCTTCCAGTTGTCGGAGAAAGGCACGCTCGGCCAGACAGCGCTGTGTCGTGGGCGGGTGCTCCAGCACCTTGATCTGCTCCAGAACCGCGGCATCGCCCATTCGGCATTCGATGCCCAGAGCTCCCTGGCCGACGGCATGCAGGGAGATGGAGGGATCGATCAACTCATGAATCCGAGCTCCCAGGTTCAGGCGTTCCAGCCCAGCTGCCGCCAGGATCAGGCAGTCGAATTCGCCGGCGTCGAGTTTCTCGAGGCGGGTGATCACGTTGCCGCGTACGTCCTTGAAGGACAGGTGAGGGAAGTGGTGGCGCAGCTGGGCCAGGCGGCGCAGGGAGCTCGTTCCCACCACGGCTCCTTCAGGGAGGGTGGCCAGGGTCTTGTCCTGGTGATTCTGGTGCACCACCAGGGCATCAGCCGGATCCTCCCGCTCGGTGATGCATCCCAGCATCAGTCCATCGGGAAGACGGGTGGGCAGGTCTTTGAGGCTGTGGACAGCGATGTCAGCCTGGCCGACCAGCATCTGGGCTTCCAGTTCCTTTGTGAACAGGCCTTTGTCGCCGATCTTGGCCAGGGCCACATCAAGGATCTTGTCGCCCTGGGTGGCCATCGCCTCAATGGTGATGTCGAGGTTGGCATGGGCCCTGGCCAGCTCATCCCGTACCCAGTGGGTCTGCACCATGGCCAGCTGACTGCGGCGGGAGGCGATGCGCAGGGAGTTGGCCATCAACGACGAAGGGCAGGCACAGCCGATCAGACTAGGAGTCCATCTCCATCTCGCCGAAGGGTCCTGCCGGGAAGGGGGTGGATGCCTACGGGTTGTTCCACACGAATTTGGAAGAGGCTGCGTAGTTCCAGATGAAGACCACCAGAATTCCGGCCAGCTGAGCCCAGAGGGTGTCATGGGACACGTGCCGGTAGAAGGCGGACGCCAGGCCCACATTGGCCAGCACCGGCAGTGAGGAGACCATCAGGAATCGGATCAGTCCCCTGAGCAACGCAGCTCCCTGGAGGCGCTGGAAGCGGAAGGTGAGACTGTTGTTGATCAGGTAATTCGAACTGGCAGACATCACCACAGCAAAGGGGAGCGCCTGTTCAAACTCCAGCCTCAGGCCATTCATCAGAACCTGGCAGCTGAGTAGCTGCACCAGCACACCGCTGAGCCCGACCAGACCGAAACTGATGGCACGACGAGGAAGCAGCCGCAGACTGAGGCTGTGAAGGATTGAGATCAGAAAATCCCAGAAGATCGCCAGATCGAGCTTGGAATTTCCGTAGGTGCGCGACTGGAAGGTGAGAGGGATGTCAACAGCCCTCAGGCGCCCTCCGCTGACAGCCAGCAACTCGTAGAGAAACTTGAAGCCGTTGACATCAACGGCTCTGAGCAGGGGGAGAACCCGATCCAACCGGATCGCAAAAAAACCGCTGAGGGGATCACCCAGGTTGGAATAGGCTCTCGAGAGGCTGAAGCGCGCCGTGGAATTCGCCCAGCTGGAGCCCGCTTCGCGACGACCGCTGAGTCCGTGGATCGCGGATTCAGGGTGAAAGCGACTGCCGATGACCAGATCCAGGTCTCCGCTCAGCAGGGTTTCCACGGCCCGTTCCACGGCTGCGGGTTCATGTTGACCGTCACTGTCCATGACGAGGGCCAGTTCGCCCGTGGCATCAAGAAGTCCCTCCTTGATTGCGCTGGCGAGGCCCGCACGGCCCACACGACGGATCAGGCGCAGACAGGAAATTTCCCTTGCCATGTCACGCACCAGCTCGGCTGTACCGTCCGGCGAATCATCATCGACAACAAGTAATTCCAGGTCGTAACAACGACGCAGTTCCAAGAGCTGCTCAATGAGCGCGCGGATGGTGCCGCGTTCATTGTACGAAGGAAGAATAATCGAAACCCGAACCCGCTTGCTGGCTTGATGTGGCTCAGAAAGGAGCTGAGTTGTGCGCGTGGAGGATGATCCCAAGGGAATCCGTCTGTCTATTTGATGTATTCCTTGAGCACGCCGTTTCGGTTCGGGTGACGCAGCTTGCGAAGGGCTTTGGCCTCGATCTGCCGGATGCGTTCCCGGGTGACATCGAAGATCTGGCCGATTTCTTCCAGTGTTTTCATCCGGCCGTCGTCGAGGCCATAGCGGAGGCGCAGCACATCACGCTCGCGGGGGCTGAGCGTGGCCAGAACCCCCTCAAGATCCTCACGCAGCAGGTTCTTGGCCACATCCTGCTCGGGGTTCTCGATGTCGGCCTCGATGAAATCGCCCAGGCGTGAGTCTTCCTCCTTGCCGATCGGGGTTTCCAAAGAGATGGGCAGCTGGGCGCTCTTGGCGATGAAGCGCAGCTTCTCGATCGTCATTTCCATCGATTCGGCAATTTCCTCCTCCGTGGGCTTGCGGCCGAATTCCTGTGAAAGAGTCTTGGTGGTTTTCTTGATGCGCGAGATCGTCTCGTAGAGATGCACCGGCAGGCGAATGGTGCGCGATTGATCGGCAATGGCGCGAGTGATCGCCTGACGGATCCACCATGTTGCGTAGGTGGAGAACTTATAACCCTTCTCGTGGTCGAACTTCTCAGCAGCGCGGATCAAGCCCAGGGAGCCCTCCTGGATGAGGTCCTGAAAGGAAAGCCCGCGATTCATGTATTTCTTGGCGATCGACACCACCAGGCGCAGATTTGATTGCACCATCTTCTCTTTAGCCCGCCTTCCCAGCATCAGACGGCGGCGGAACTTGATCAGCGGCATCTCCACCAGCACGGCCCATTCCTTGGTGTCGGGGTAGTGGCCGTGATCACTCTCAAACTGGGAAGCCAACTCCTCGAGCTGAAGCAGGTCGGCGATCTTTCGAGCCAGTTCGATCTCCTCGTCTGGCCGTAACAGCCGGATGCGTCCGATTTCCTGGAGGTAGACCCGGATGGAATCCTCTGTGTAAACCCCTTTGGGCCCCACCTTGATGCTGGCCAGTGCCTTTGCTGCCTTTTCCTTGGCAGAAGCCTCGCCGCTGCGGGAGGTGGACCCAGCCAGGGAATCATGGGCGGATTCGCCGCGCTTCAGCGGCTCCGCGGCATCCAGCGCTGCATTCCGGGTTTTGCCCTGGATGCTTTCGGTGGGGGTGCTGGGGCCGAGGCTCTTCCCCGCCGCTTTCGTGGTGCTGAGCTTGGGCTGGGCTTTAGCGGCTGCAGGGCTCATGGACGGATCCTGATCAGAGAAGGCTGGAGCGGATGGAAGAGCCGGATCAGAGTCTCCATGGGGCTGGAGATTGATGAAGGCTCCTGTTGAATCGGTATTCGCTCAATGACGCATCACAGGGTCTCCAGGAGGAGTTGCGACGGCCGTTGAGGACGCGGCTTAAAGAGCAGGGTGGTGAAACAGCGAATGTAGCCGCAGATTGTTCGGGGAACTGTCCGACCGAGCCGAGGGACCAAGGCTGTGCCACCGGGGGGTGGCACAGCTGGATCGAGGTTTCGGCGAGGGAAGCAGACCGGACAGGAGGCTTGAGATTCGGAACGGGATGTCTGAGATGTTGTCAAGGGGGATCGCAGACCGGGAGCCCTGAACGGATCGGAGCCTTTGAGCTCGATCCTGTGGGACTCGCAACGGGTCTTCCCTTTGGCCGGGATGGGTTGAATCCGACGACAGCACATGGGCTGCCCAACACCGATATCCTATGGATGGCGGGAGAGAACTGCAAGGGTGGGTCCGCCCTGGCTTGACATCTGGCTGGAGGCCGGTCGCGACGGACGGGTGTTCACCTACCGCAACCCCGAGGGTCTCTCCATCGGAATCGGCGATCTCCTTCAGGTGCGCCTGCAGGGTCGACGTCACAGTGGTCTGGTGGTTGGCCTGCCGGCTGCTTGTCCTGAGGGACTGAATCCAGAGCGTCTGCTCCCCATCGAGCGCGTGCTTCAGCCAGCCGCGGTCGCTCCCCAGTGGCGAGCCTTGATCGAAGCCGTGGCCAACCGGTGCCACACCAGCGCATTTCAAACCCTGCGAACGGCGTTGCCGCCCGGATGGCTGGGTCAGCGAGGGGCCAGGGGACTCACCCGAACGCGCTCCCGGTTCAGACTTGTGCTGCGAGCCGAAAGCCAGATTCAGCTTCCCCGTCTTGGAGAGCGGCAGAAGGCTCTGCTGAGCCTGCTGAACCAGCACGGTGGCGCGATCGAGCTGGAGAAGCTGTCAGGCCTCGGATTCTCGGGTTCGGTTCTGCGCAGCCTGGAGCGTCGGGAGCTGGTTCATCGGGAGTGCATCGAAGAGCTGCCGGTTGAGGCGGGGATCAGAGCGATGGGTCCGGGTCGCCGGCTCACCCCCGATCAGGCTGTGGCCGTCCAGGCCGTCAATGCAGCCGCCCCTGGCGCGAGTCTGTTGCTGTGGGGGGTGACAGGGGCCGGAAAGTCTGAGGTGTACCTGCAGGCCGCAGCCCACACCCTGGCTGAGGGCTTCAGCGTGTTGCTGCTCACCCCGGAGATCGGGCTGGTCCCACAGTTGCTGGATCGCTGCCGGGAGCGGTTCGGGGCCGGGGTCCTGGAATGGCACAGCGGCGTCGGGCCTGCGGAGCGGATCCGTTGCTGGCGGCACTGCCTGCAGGCCGGGGTTGCCGGATCTCCACAGCTGGTGGTGGGAACCCGTTCGGCGGTGTTTCTTCCGCTGACGCCCCTCGGGCTGATTGTGCTGGATGAAGAGCACGACAGCTCCTACAAGCAGGAGAGTCCGATGCCCTGCTATCACGCCCGGGATGTGGCCCAGCTCAGGGCGAACCTTGACGGGACAAGGGTTCTGCTCGGCACTGCCACGCCGTCGCTCGAATCCTGGCTGGCCTGCGAGCAGGGGCGTGTCCGGTTGCTTCGACTGCCGGAGAGGATTGCCCGTCGCCCTTTGCCTGCCGTTCGCATTGTTGACATGCGTCACGAGCTGGCTGAGGGGCATCGCCGGCTGCTCAGTCGCGCGCTCATGTCTCGTCTGGAGGGCCTGAGGCAGCAGGGCGAGCAGGCTGTGGTGCTGGTGCCCCGTCGCGGCTACCGCGCTTTCCTGGGCTGTCGGAGCTGTGGCCAGGCGGTGCATTGCCCCCATTGCGATGTGGCGCTCACGGTTCATCGGCATGCCGGTGGAAATGAATGGTTGCGCTGCCACTGGTGCGACCACAGGGAGGCGATGGCGACTCGATGCGGTCACTGCGGTTCCACCGCCTTCAAACCCTTCGGGGCTGGTACCCAGCGGGTGATCGAGCAGCTGGCCCATGAGCTTGAGGGGCTGCGGCTGCTGCGCTTCGACCGAGACACCACCCGCGGTCGCGATGGCCACCGCCGACTCCTGGAGCGGTTCGCCGCTGGGGAGGCCGATGTGTTGGTCGGCACCCAGATGCTGGCGAAGGGTATGGATCTGCCGAAGGTCACCCTGGCCGCGGTGCTGGCGGCCGATGGACTCCTGCACCGTCCGGACCTCCGGGCCGGGGAGCAATGCCTGCAGCTGCTGCTGCAGCTGGCTGGTCGGGCCGGCCGGGGGGAGCGCCCCGGCGAGGTGCTGGTTCAGACCTATGCGCCGGACCATCCCGTGATCCGCCACCTGGTGGATGGTCGCTATGAGCGTTTTCTGGAAGAAGAGCTCACGATGCGAAGGCAGGCCGGACTTGTGCCGTTCAGTCGGGCCTTCCTGCTGCGTTTCAGCGGACCCTCCGCCGCTGGAACCGCCACGGCAGCCACGGCTCTGGCTGAACGGCTGCGGCCGCTGGTGGCGGCGGCGGGTTGGGTTCAGATCGGGCCGGCCCCTGCTCCGATCAGTCGCGTGGCGGGTCGCAGTCGCTGGCAGCTCCTGCTGCATGGACCGGCAACCCAACCATTGCCTCTGCCCTCTGAGGCCGTGTTGCGGGAGGGTCTGCCCTCGGGGGTGGGACTGGCCATCGACCCCGATCCCCTGGAGCTCTAGGAGGGCAGTTCGGGGAGTCCTGGCACCAGGGCGCGGCGCAGGGTCTGCAGGATCAGGGAAAGGGCCAGGAACAGTCCTGCTGCGAGCGCCCCGAGCCCAAGGCGGCTCCAGCGCCAGCATCGGAGTTTCAGCTGATTCACCGACCCGGCCTGCAACGACCAGCGAACGGTCTCGCTGCCGCGGAGCTGTTGAATCGTCGCCGGATCGGCCAGCTGCACCGATCGGGGAGCGGTCTGGGCGAGGTCGAGAGCCAACGCCAGCCCCCTCAGGCCTGACAGAGGCCTGAGGTCGAGTTCGAATTCCACGGTCTGTTGGACTCCCACCAGCAGATTTCTTTCCCGCAGACTCAGCACCGGCGCTGGAATCGCCAGTCCCCCCAGATGGGCCGCCTGCTGGAGATCCTCGCTCATCTCCCTGAGAGCATCCCCGGCTGGAAGCACAGGCGCCTCCCAGCGCTCCACGGTCGCCCCCTCCGGCGTGGTTGCCGGTTGCCCGCGCTCGAATCCGCGGCTGTTCAGGTGAGTGCTGAACAGCTGCTGCCATGGCGGGGGGCGTGGCTGGTCTGACAGCAGCACATAGGCCACCTGCAGCCGCCCCGGCGCCGCGAACTGCAGTTCAGCGCGCACCTGCACACACCCGTTGAGCAGAAGCGCCGTGAGCAGCAGCACCGCCGCCAGCAGGGCGAAACCGAGATTGGAGCGGCTGGGTCCAACCGGCGGGTATGAGGCTGGGGTCGGTTCGTTGGAGCGCTGCCGCCTGGCCAGGGAGCGCAGGCGACCTTCCACGGCTTCGGCTCCCTTCAGTTCCGGCAGGGTGATGGACCATTCGCGGGGGCGCTCGAGAGCGGGGGCCTCGAGCACGGCCAGCAGCTCCCGGGCCTGAGTGCGCAACCGGGCGTCACGACATCGATTCAACTGACGGCAGCAGGCGACGGCGCGACGGTTGTCTCCCTGGCCCATCCAGGCCGTAGCCAGCATCAGCTGCAGCTCTGCACCCAGCTCGGTTGTTGGCCCATGGTGAGCGCTCAGCGGCTCCAGCGAACGGATCACCTGTCCGTAATCGCCGCGTTCGAGGCCGCGGCGGCATTCGTTCAGAACGGATTCAGGTGTCGGCTCCGGCTTCCCTGCAGGCCTCTCACGATCAGGGGTCGGCATGGCTGATGGTCAGCGCAGGTTGCGGTCGCTTCCCACCACCATGGTGCCGATGCCCGAATCCGTGAACACCTCCAGGAGCAGGGCGTGGGGGGTGCGGCCGTCGATGATGTGAGCGGCGCCGACGCCCTGGGCCAGAGCCCTGATGCAGCATTCGGTCTTGGGTGTCATGCCACCGTCCACCAGCCCCCTCTCGATCAGCTGCCGAGCTCCCGAGAGCGTCAGCTGACGGATGAGGCTGGATGGGTCGTTCCGATCCCTGAGGATGCCGGGAGTGTCCGTGAGCAGAATCAGTTTCGCCGCCTGAAGGGCGGCGGCGATCTCGCCCGCCACCGTGTCGGCATTGACGTTCAGCGCCTGACCGCTGCTGTCGGCAGCCACACTGGAGATCACGGGCAGGTAACCCGCCTCCAGCAGCGGATGCAGAACGGTGGTGTCCACCGACGCGACCTCGCCGACAAGGCCGTGCTCGCCGTTGCCGCGGGTGCGGGCCTGCATCAGGGCCCCATCGCTGCCGCACAGCCCAACGGCTCTGACCCCCACCTGATTGAGCCCGTTGACGATCTGTTTGTTGACGCGTCCGACCAGCACCATCTCCACAACCTCCATGGTGTCGGGGCATGTGATCCGTAATCCGTCCCTGAACTGCGGTTGGATCGCCAGTCTGTTCAGCCAGAGGTTGATCTCGGGCCCACCACCGTGCACCACGACGGGACGGACGCCCACCGAGACGAGCAGAGCCAGGTCCCTGTAGACCGCATCGCGGAGCTCGGGACGGGTCATGGCAGCGCCGCCGTATTTCACGACCACCTGGCGACCTGCAAAGCGTTGGATGTACGCGAGAGCCTCGCTGAGAACGGAGACCCTCAGGGAGTCGTTGGGGCTGATCAGGGGATCTTGGCTCAAGAGTCTGGTGGGTGTTCAGAGATCACGCGGCTGAATCGGAGCCCGCTGGATCCGATTCACCGCTGCCGTTGTCGGCCCGCCCTGTGCCGCCTTGCCCTGTAGCGACGGCTCGGCCGGTGACAAGACAGAGGTCGATCCTGTCGGTTCCTATGGACTGCAGCTCCGCTTCCAGTCCGGTTCCGAAGAATCGCCCGAGGCGGGCCTGAAGAGCCTTCCAGCGCTCCTGGGACACGCCCCCCACGGAGAAATGCAGCCTCAGACCATAATCTCCATCCCTGTCGAGCTCTTCAACTGCAAGCAACTGGGGTGGAGCGTCATCATCCCAGAGCTTCAACGCCACCAGTGAGCTCTCAAGATGCGACTTCTGTCCATAGCGCCAGCGGGTGACATCGCCCAGGAGCTTGCGCAGAGGTTCGCTGGTCGGTCGCTCGCGTTGGCTGCGGAACTGTTCTGCCGGTGTGATCCGCTCGGCCGGGGGCAGTTCGGAGGATTTCAGCGCCAGCCCTCCGAGCAGGATTGGGATCCCATAGAAGATTGTGGGGAGACTGAGATTGGGATTGCCGCTGGCATAGCCAAGCCAGCCGACAACCGAGAGCGCGGCTCCGGCGAGCGTTACCAGACTTCCGGGTGAGAAGAGTGCTTGCATGGGAGCATTCTCCAGCATTCCATGTCCGAGAGCGTGCCAGCTCCCCGAAGCTCCGCCGGCGCGTCAGATGGAGCCCTAAACGATCTGATGGCTTCCCTGCAGGCGGATCGGCTCTGGCTGCTTCGTCAGATTGACGGCGGCCGCTGGGGGGACTGGCGCCTGGATCTGGCTGCTCTCGAAAGGGAGCTTGGACAGCTTCTCGATCAGGTTGAACGGTTGAGCGCCGATCGCTGAACCTTGACGGAGAGCATCCGGCCGGAACCGTGGGGCTCAGAAGGGGATCTCGTCTTCACCTTCGAGGGGATCCGGAACCAGTGGTGATGCATTCCAGGCTGCTTCGCTCACAGCGGGGGCGGCAGCCGGACGCGGTGTGCGCGGAGCCGGAGCCTGGCGGGCCTGGACTGGGGACTGGGCGTTTGCCGCCGGTCTGGCCGAGGGGGAGGCTGCGGAAGTCATCAGGGGATGGAGCCGGGCGAGTGTGAATTCAGCACGCTTCTCCTTGATGCCGTCCTGGCGGGTCACAGTGTTCATGCGGAGCCGACCCTCGATCACCAGCCGCTGGCCCACATTGACGCGGTTCTGGAGATCCTGGGCGAGATTGCCCCAGCCCACGACCTTCAGCTCGGCCGGAGGATCATCGGGTCGAAGCCCCTCAAACCGCACGGCCATCTCGGCGACCGGGGTCTGCCTGTCCTGGGTGTAACGCACCTGGGGTGCTTCCACCACCTCAACTTCAAGCAGACAGTGATTCACGCCCCGGAAAAGCTGACACCCCATCCATCCTGATGCACCGTCCAACCCAGCCGTGCAGCCCGCGGGTCTGGCTGATCGCCGGCACCGGCGACGGCCTTCAGCTGGCGCTTGTGCTGCAGCAGCTGGGCTGGCGGCTGCAGGTGAGCGTTGTGACTCAGGAAGCCGCCCGGCGTTATCCACGCCACCCCGATCTGCGGGTGGTGGTGGGGGCCATCGAGGACCCGCTTGAGCTGAGGGAGCCGCTGGAACGGGCCTGGCGGGACGGTGATCCCTTCCTGGCTGTGGTCGACGCGAGCCATCCCTTCGCCTCACAGATCACGGCCAGGCTGGCTCAGCTCTGGGAGCGGATGAGGTCTTCTGCGTCCGCAGAGCTCAGCCCCCGGCATCTGCCGCCGTTGTTCCGGCTCAGGCGCAGAGCGATGCCGACCCCTGCCCTTTCACAGCTCCGCTTGCTGCCGGATCTCGAGGCCCTCGCCTCTGTTCCCCTTCAGGGGCGCCGGCTTCTGCTCGCGGTCGGGAGTCGTCAGCTTGGCCGGGCGGTGTCCTGCAGCTCGGGTGCCCTGCACCATGCCCGCCTGCCGTCGACCCCGATGGCCTTGCAGCAGGGGCTCTCGGCAGGGCTCCAGGCTGATCGGATCGCTTGTCTGAGACCCGGGGATCCGGAGCAGTCAGGGGTGTTGCGGGCCCTGGTGATCCGCTGGCAGATCGACACGATTCTCTGCCGTCAGTCGGGCGGCATCACGGAGGCTCTCTGGCGCAGCCTGGCGGCCGAGCAGGACCTGGCCCTGCTGCTTCTGGCCCGACCGGCCGAGCCGGAAAGCCTGATTCAACTGGAGTGGGAGCCCTTGCTGGAGGCACTCCGGCAGCTCCGGGATGCCTGATCGCCCTGGGGCGGCATGCTCAGACCCTGCCCACCCTCACGAATCCATGGAACCCTCATCCCCCAGCCAGGCGGAGCGTTCAGCACCGGAAAGGTGCGAACTGCTCCTGGCGGTCACCACTGAATCCAGCCAGGAGAGGGCTGAAGCCATGGCCAGGGCCCTTCTGGAGCTTCAGCTGGTGGCCTGTGTGAGCCTGAGGCCGGTTCGCTCCCTTTACCCCTGGCAGGGCCGGATCGAAGACTGCCATGAGGTGGAGCTGTTGCTCAAAACCAGTCCGTCATGCCTGGTTGAGCTCAGGGCTCACGTCCACAGACTGCACAGCTATGAGTCCCCGCAGTGGTTCAGCTGGCGGGCTGTGGCGACAGAGGCCTATGCCGGCTGGGTGTGGGCAGCCACCAGTTCCCGGAGCGATCCCTGAGGGCGTGGTCCCAGTTGGGTGATGACAGCCCCGGCGCAGAGAGAACCCTGTCGCCCACATGCAGCAGGCGAATGGCCCCGGGTGTGGGCGTGCAGAAAACCTGCGGCATAGAGATCACCCGCCCCGGTGGTGTCCACCAGGGGGCCGAGCCTGAAGGGCTCCACCGCATGGGTGTCGGTTCCACTGAAGATCAGGGAGCCCTGCTCACTGCGGGTGAGTGCGGCGATGCGGCAGCGGCCACGCACCTGCTCGGCAGCCTCCTCAAAGCTGTTCGCCTTGTAAAGGGAGGTGATCTCCATCTCATTGGCGAAGAGGATGTCGACATGGCCGTCGACCAGTTCCTGGAAACTGTCCCGGTGTCGCTCCACGCAGAACGCATCGGAGAGGCTTAACGCCACTTCGCCGCCATGGGCACGGGCCACTTCAGCGGCGGCAAGGAAAGCCTGCTTGGCTGCATCACTGTCCCAGAGGTAACCCTCCAGGTAGAGCACCTTGGCCTCCGCCACCATCGAAAGATCCAGATCACCAGGCTCCAGACCCACGGAGGCACCGAGGAAGGTGCACATCGTCCGCTGGGCATCCGGTGTGACCAGGATCAGGCAGCGGGCGGTGCTGGGGCCGGTCGTCGCTGCGGGGGTCTCGAATCGGGTTCCCACCGATTGGATGTCATGGGTGAAGATCGCTCCCAGCTGGTCGTCGCGGACGCGACCGATGAAGCCCGCTCGACCGCCCAGCTGAGCGATTCCGGCGAGGGTGTTGGCCGCTGACCCGCCCGAGGTCTCCAGGCCGGGCCCCACGCTGGCGTAGAGCTGCTCAGCCTGATGTTCATCCACCAGGGCCATGGTGCCCTTGGTGAGGCCATGGTCATCCAGGAAGCGGTCGTCCGCCTGAACGAGCACGTCCACGATGGCATTGCCGATGCCGACAACATCGAGAGTCTTGGTGGCTTTCATGGGGGGCAAGGGGGTGAGGCGTCCTGTGCGGGTCAGGCGCTGAGCAAAGCCCGCTTCGGACCATGGATCGGGTCTTCGACAAGAATGGTCTGATCGCGGTCGGCTCCGAGGGACACGATGGCGATGGGAACCTCCATGAGCTCCGCGAGGAAGCGCAGATAGAGCATGGCCTTCTCCGGCAGATCCTCGAGGGTCCGGCATCCTGAGGTTGAGCGCTGCCAGCCAGGCAGGAACTCATAGATCGGTTGGCAGTTGGCAAAGTCCTCCGCACTGCTCGGGAAGTGTTCGATGCGCTGACCATGGAGTTCGTAAGCGACGCACACCTGGATCTGTTCCAGTTCGTCGAGCACATCCAGCTTGGTGATCGCGAGACAGTCGAGGCCATTCACCTCAACGGCGTAGCGCCCGATCACCCCGTCAAACCAGCCGCAGCGACGCCGCCGCCCCGTGGTGGTACCGAACTCACCGCCCCGATCGCAGAGGTGATCGTTGAGGCTGCCTTCGAGTTCGGTGGGGAACGGGCCTTCCCCGACCCGGGTGGTGTAGGCCTTGGCCACTCCGATCACCCGATCGATCAGTGTCGGCCCCACGCCTGCACCGATGCAGGCTCCCCCGCTCACGGGATTGGATGAGGTGACGTAGGGGTAGGTGCCATGGTCCAGATCCAGAAGCGTGCCCTGGGCTCCCTCGAAGAGAATGTTCTTGCGAGCCCGTGCTGCCTCATGGATCACACGGGTGCAGTCCACCACGTGAGGCGACAGCCGCTGACCGTAGGCGACGTAGTCGCGGACGATGGATTCAAAGTCAAGCGGCTCCAGCCCATAGACCTTCTCAAGCAGAGCGTTCTTTTCGTCCAGCGGGCCGACGAGCCGATCACGCAGGCGGCTCTCGTCCAGCAGATCGATGATCCTGATGCCGTTGCGTTCCGATTTGTCGGCGTAGGTGGGACCGATGCCCCGGCCTGTCGTGCCGATCCGGCGCTCTCCGCGGCGATGCTCCATCGCCTGGTCCAGCAGCCGGTGGTACGGCATCGTCACATGGGCGGTCGAGGCCAGCCTGAGGCCCTCCACGCCGATGCCGTTGGAGCCGAGCATGTCCAGCTCCTCGATCATCACCCGGGGATCCACCACCGTGCCTGAGCCGATCAGGCAGACGGTGTCCGGGTAAAGGATGCCGGAGGGGATCAGGTGCAGCTTCAGCACCTTGTTGTCGACAACAATCGTGTGTCCGGCGTTGACACCTCCCTGGTAACGAACGACGACATCCGCCGAACGGCTGAGGAGGTCGGTGATCTTGCCCTTCCCCTCGTCGCCCCACTGTGCACCGATGACGACGACGTTGGCCAAGGAAGGAGTGGCCTGCAGCCACGTCTGAGCACGAGCGGTGAGCTTCTCAGACAGGCCCACCGTTCGTCAAAAGCAGGCTGAACAATTCGGCCCTCGTTGGGAGGGGCTGTCCGTTCAGGCTCCGCGTAAAGCGCCCGAGGAGGCCTTCCTGAGCTCCTTGGACACCCGGTCGCGCAGAGCTTCGGGGATCGGACGGTTGGGGTAGTTCGCGTAATGGCCGGCGATGGAGTTGAGAGCGGTCTGCATGGTTGTGAAGGAGCCCAGACCGTTCACCGCCCGCTGGGGTCGATAACGGGCCATGTAGTCATTGATGAGCCCTCGGGCACGGCTTTCAGCGGAGCCGCGCTCAGGGTCATCGCCGGAGATGGTGACGGTGGCGATCAGTGCGTCAGCCACAGCCACCGTGTCATTCACGTAGTCACCGGACAGTCCGTAACTGTCGGTGCCACATCCGCTGAGCACCAGGCTGAGACAGAGACAGACCGCCACGGCTGCCCGGGCGATTCGCCGCTGAAGAAATGCGAGCAGGGCAGCCATGGCTGGGACGCGAACTGATCGGATCCTAAGGAGAGCCATTGCTCAGCCCTGGTCAGCACCGTCACAGGGGTCAGAGCACCGGCAGCCCGCGGCGAGCAGGGATCAACCGTGAAGTCAGCGTGGCGATGAGCCCGGCTGCCTCCAGGACCTGCATGGTCCCTGTGGCTCGCTCAACCAGCTCCACCTGCGCCGCGGCAGCTCCACGGCCCACCACGATGCGCCAGGGAATCCCGATCAGGTCGGCATCCTTGAACTTCACGCCGGCACGCTCACGGCGGTCATCGATCAAGGCTTCGATTCCCGCTTGAAGGCACTCCGCGTAGAGCTGCTCCGCCAGATCAGCCTGAACGGAATCCGTCGGGTTCGAAGGAACCACAACCACTTCGAACGGGGCGATGGAAACCGGCCAGCAAATGCCGTTCGCATCGTGATGCTGTTCCACGGCAGCCTGGGCGAGTCGGGAGATCCCGATGCCGTAGCAACCCATCCACAGGGGTTGTTCCTCGCCCGATTCAGCCGTGAAGGTGGCTCCCATGGCGAGGGAGTACTTCCGGCCGAGCTGGAAAATGTGCCCCACCTCGATCCCTCGGGCTGCTTCCAGGACCTGCGCCGGGTCGTGCAGGCAGCGATCACCCGCCTGGGCCGTTCGTAGATCCAGGGCCTCGGGACAGGGGCAGAGTCCCCCCCAGGCGGCGCCGATCAGATGAGTGTCCGGAATGTTGGCACCGCAGACGAAGGCTGAAAGTTCAGCGGCGGTTTCGTCGGCGAAGCGGAGGAACCGCTGCAGACATTGCGAGGAACCCTGGAGCACCCCATCGCTGAGGTGGGGGCCGAGGAACCCGAACGGAAGGGCGGGTGGCTGCTGCGGGTTGATCATTTCCGCTGTCAACGGGCTGACCTCGAGCAGGGCGCCATGCCGTTCTGCACAGCGGCTGGACACCGCATTGACAAGTTTGACCTCGTTCAGCTGCTGGTCGCCGCGAAGGGTGATCAGCAGCGGTTGCCGGACGCCGTCTTCGAATCGGGCCACGAGCAGAAGAACCTTCACGGTATGAGTCGGGTCGAAGCCGTGGGCGCTGCAGATCTCCTCGATCGATGTCTGTCCGGGTGTGCCAAGAGGTGTGCCGCAGCCAGCGGCGAGGGCCCCCCCGGCCAGTGGAACGACGGCTGGAGCGAGCGACACCGCCCGTTCCTGGTTGGCGGCGTATTGATCATCCTCGCTGGTCAGAATCAGGTCCTCCCCCGCATCAGCCGTCACCATGAACTCCTGGCTGGCAGACCCCCCGATCGCTCCGCTGTCGGCTTCAACCGTGACGACTCTCAGCCCACAGCGGGCAAAGATCCGGCTGTAGGCCTGATCCATCCGGGCATAGGTCTGCCGCAGGCACGACTCATTGGCATGAAAGGAATAGGCATCCTTCATGATGAATTCCCGACCACGCATCAGGCCAAAACGAGGCCTGATCTCGTCGCGAAACTTGGTTTGAATCTGGTAAAGATTCACAGGAAGTTGTCTGTAGCTTCTGAGCAGATCTGCAGCCAATGAGGTGATCACTTCTTCATGGGTCGGTCCCAGTCCGAGTTCCCTTCCCTGGCGATCCTGAAGGTGAAACATGATTCCTTCACCGGCTGTGTATCCAGCCCAGCGACCGCTCTGCTTCCAGAGTTCCGCGGGTTGAAGCTGGGGGAGAAGCGTCTCCAGCGCCCCCGCCTGGTCGAGTTCGTCACGCACGATCGCGGACACCTTCTGCAACACCCGCCAAAGCAGCGGCATGTAGGCATAGATGCCGCTGCTCACCCGCCGGATGTAGCCCCCTCTCAGCAGCAGCCTGTGGGATGGGATCTCAGCTTCAGAAGGGTCATCCCGAAGGGTCACCAGCATCAGACGGGAGACGCGCATGCCCAGCGATCGGAACGAGGCCGGAAGCTATCACCGACCAGGTCGCTCCAGAAGCCTTTCTGCTAGATTCATTCCAATCCGTCCAGGTGGAGTCTCATGTTTCCCGAGCCGGCAGAGCGATCGGTCAACGGGCCGGCACCGGGTGGGGGAGGCCCTTCTGCGGCTGGCGCAGTCGCGGCTCCGGTTGGAGTGGCTGGTGAATCCTTTTCCGAACTGCTGATCGGAATCGACGAGGTTCAGAAGTCCCTCAACCGCTCCAGAGCTTCGGTCTATCGGTACACCAATACCGATCCGCGCAATCTCAATCCTCCGTTCCATCCACGCCGGCTCAATCCTGAATATCGCAGTGATCAGAAAGACCCCCTGCTCTTTCATCCCAATGAGGTGGCTCGATTCGCCCGGGACGTGCTGAGGATCAAGGACGTCACCGTCGAAGTTCTGAATTCCCCGTCCACTGCGACCCAGCAGCTGCTCACCGCGATTCTGGAAGAACTCAGAACCATTCGCCTCCGGCTGGATGGTCTCGAGGACAGGCCCGTTGACCTGCTCGTCCACCACAACCCGTTGGATCATTCACGTCCTGCCGCCTGAGCGAAGCTCTTCAGGCATGTCTTCGACGGGCGGGCGGGCTGCCGGCGCGGTTCTCCCCAGCTTCTGGAGCGTTGCATCAGATTCTTCGCTGCAGCAGAAAGCCCTCATAGCCCAGGGCCTGGAACACACATGCGGGATCACTGAATCCAGCGGCGGCCACCAGCGCGGCCAGGCGGGCCTTTCCGATCGGGTGCATTCCCTGGGTCAGGGGAACCAGCTCTTCGGAGCGGCCGCTCAGGCCGCTGGCGCGCTGAAAACCCAACAAAGCCGTCTCGACCTGGCTGCGCAGGGGTGAGCGCTCAGGAGCCATCAGGTCTACCAGCACGAGCTGACCGCCCGGTTGCAGGCTGCGGGCCAGGGCCGTTAAGAACGCGAGTTTGGATCCATCATCCGGCAACGACTGAAGCACCAGCACCGAGAGGGCTCCAGCGAAACAAGCTTCCCGACCGAGATCTTCAACTCGGGTCTGAATCCATTCAATGTTGTCGGTCCCGACGCGGGCCTGGGCCGTTTCCAGCATCTCCCGGGATGGATCAAGGGCCGTGAGCGCCCAGTCGGGGCGCTGGGCTCTGGCCTCAATCAGTTCGGCCCCGGTCCCGCAACCTGCCACCAGCACGGCAGAGTCCGGCTTCGAGGCCAGGGGTGACGCCGCGAGCAGAGCGACCGCCAGCCGGGCGAGGCTGCCGTATCCAGGGATGAGCTGCTGAATGATCAGGTCGTAACCCTGGGAAGCCGTCACCGCAATCGTGGATGGGGCGCCCAGCGAGTTTAGGCAGGCTCCCGACCTGCAGGATCAGCATCAAACACGCCGGGCCTGCGTGAATTAAGTTGGCCTGGCCCCTTCACCCCATGCCAGGCCGTGCCCACCATCCGTTTTGAACAGGAAGGACAGCAGGTCGGCTGCATTGAAGGGGCCAATCTGCGCAAAGCGGCTCTCGATGCAGGAATCAATCCCTACAAGGGGCTGAATAACGTGAACAACTGCGGAGGTCTCGGTCAGTGCGGCACCTGCGTGGTCGAGGTGGTGGAGGGGCTGCGTAATCTCTCGCCCCGATCGGACGTTGAAGAGGTGTACCTCGCCGATCGGCCTGCCAATTTCCGCCTGAGCTGCCGCACCTGTGTCAACGGTGACGTGACCATCCGCACCCGCCCCACCGATGGAGTGGGCAAGGGCAGCAACAGTCTCGTCGGTGCTCTCAAGGCCCTCGTGGGACGGAAATGATCCTGCAGGCAGGTCCGGGGCTCTCCCTTCAGCGCTCCGTCTGGCGTTCTGCCGGCTGAGCGGCCGGATCTGCGGGGCTGACCGAGGCCATCGGGCCCGTGGTCAGCTGATCAAGCTCCTGGATCAGGGCCTCGATGCCTGAGCGGCTGATCTGGCTGAGGTAGGTCGTCTTGAGACCTTCCAGCAGGGTGCACAGCAATTCCTGAGAACGTTGCAGGGCCTGGCCCTTCTCCAGTGCGCCGGCCAGCTCCTCCCAGAAGCGGTCGGTGCAGCTCTGCAACAGTTCCAGCTGCCGATCATCGCGGCGGGCCAGCCGCTCGCCTGTGTTGCGCGACAACTCCAGCAGGCTTTCCACCATGCCGCTGGCCAGCTGTCGGCTCAGGTCGCCTTCAACCCTGAGCAGAGGCTCGAGTCTGCGCAGCGGAGGAGGAATGACGGTGCGATCAAGACTCTGCCGCAAGGCGTAGCCCAACAGGTTCTGCAGGTCCGGCGCCAGACGGGGGGCCACCTGAGCCAGCAGCAGCGGGGCCCAGATCCTCACCAGCTCCACCAGTTCCTGTTCGTCAGGCTGGGTGGCCACGCTCTGATGGCTTCGCAGGCGTCTGAGACGTTGTGGCCACTGGTTGGAGCGGATCAACGACTGGCCTCCGTCCAGCAGTTGAAGTGCCAGCACCTCAAACAGTTCCAGCGCCAGCAAGGCCACCACCGCCCGACTCACCACGGCCCGCAGCGGCTCGATATTCACGAAGCCTGCTCCCTGCAGCCGTTCCAGCACGGGCAGAAGCCGCAGCCAACGCCAGAACGGCAGCAGCAGAGGCAGATCAATCCAGCGACGCAGCAGGGCATCCCGCCAGCTCAGCCCAGGGAGGCGCCTCCGCAGGCGGATCACCCGCAGCAGGATGTCGAGCGCGAAGACACTCTGAAACAGCAGCAGATCCAGCCGCCAGAAGTGGTCGGTGGGGCGGCCGTTCTCATCAATCGATCGCCAGTAGTTGGTGGCCACCAGCGGCAACACCTGCTGCTTCCAGAACCGTTGCTCGGATTCCCATCCGATCGTTTCGATCCGGTTCGGCGCCAGCAGCTCAGCGGCGGCCCGTCTGGCGGAGTCGGTGTCGGCTCTCTGCCGCAGCCGGTTCTTGATCTTTTCCAGGGTTCCGGTGCTTCCGGATGCAAGAAACGGGTTGGAGTCGAACATCTCCGTGGTGAGCACCACCTGTTGCTCCAGGAGTCGCGACTGTTCCGGGCTGGGGCTCACCCCCCGGGGCAGCAGTGCCAGAGCTTGATCCAGCTCGCGGAAGGCTTTCAGATAGGCCTGGGTCTCCCGGTGGGGTTCGATGCCTTTGATCGGATCCACCCAGGGTGTGAGATCCGGCAGCAGGGTGAGGGAAACCGCCAGAGGTACGGATGGGATCGGGTAAAGGTTCCGCTGCAACCAGAAGGTCCGCAGGGGCACGTAGCTGAGATCGAAGGCCACCACCAGAAGATTGATACCGGCCCAGAGCGCTACGAAGCGGTCCCATTGCCGCCGCCAGGGGCCGCTGGCCTGGGCGGCCTGCCGGATCCAGCGAGGGCGGACCATCGTGCGAGCGGTGCGGAAGGCGGAGGTGTCTAATCTGCCGGTTCAGGTGCAGGGACCGGTCGGTGGCCGAAGCGGGGAGAGAGACCGACCAGGGACTGGACCCTGAGGGTCCAGAACGCCCGGAGGTCCACCGCCAGCAGGACGTGGAGAGTCCATGGGCCTTCTGGAGAAGTGTGGCGATCACCTTGGTGGTGGCCCTTGGAATCCGTCATTACCTCGTGGAGGCCCGTTACATCCCCTCCGGATCGATGCTGCCCGGTCTTCAGATTCAGGACCGTCTGCTGGTGGAGAAAATCACCTATCGGCAGCGCCCTCCGCGTCGGGGCGAGATCGTGGTCTTTCATGCACCCCAGCATTTTGATCCCGTGCTGAGCGCCGGGAAGACCGTCGGACCGCTTCAGTGCCTGCTTGTGAACCTGCCGTTGATCAACAGCCTGCCGGGCGTCGCTGATCCGGCCTGCGATGCCTACATCAAACGGGTGGTGGCCCTGCCTGGCGAGCGGGTGATTGTGAACCCCCGTGGGGAGGTGTTCATCAACGGCCGGAAGCTGCCTGAGCCGTATGTGAGCAAAGCCTGCCCGGTAGACGCTCAGGGAATGGGCCCCTGCCGGCCTCTGAGCGCTGTTGTACCCAGAGACCATGTGCTGGTGCTCGGTGACAATCGGGCCAACAGCTGGGACGGCCGGTTCTGGCCCGGGGGAGCCTTCCTTCCCCGGAAGGAAATCATCGGCAGGGCGTTCTGGAGGTTCTTCCCGTTCAACACGACGGGCGCACTCTGAGTCGGCCGCTTACAACGCCCACCGCTCCGGGGGAAGCAGGCCTCCGGCCAGAACGGCGCCGCCTCGGCGAGCCGTCGGGAGCCAGCTCTCCACCGAAGGTCGATTGGCCGCCAGCACGGGGCTTGTGGCTGGCTGTTGACCCTGGGGATCGAACAGGATCCAGTCCCGACGGCCCACCTGCAGCTGTGGGGGCTCGATTCCGAGAAAACGGGCCGGTCCCCAGCAGAGGGTCTGCCAGAGCAGGGAGGGTGACCACCCATGACCCACAACCAGTTCCTGCCAGAGCAGAGGCAGCACCGACCCATGTCCGGCTACCCCGGCACGGCGCTGATCCAGGGGCAACAGCCGTTCCTCGGCGTCGAGCGCCAGGTGATGAACGGCTACGGCCTGGACCACTCCCTGGGCCAGCGCCGAGATCAGGGCGGCTCGATCAGCCGGCCTGCCGAGCGAAGGCACAACGCGCCATCCTTCGGCCACCGGATCGAGGCGGGCGCAATCGGCGATCAGATGCCACCAGCTCACACTGGCCTGAGGCCGCTGCTCGTTCGGCAGACCGCTCAACAGCGTGACCGCCCCTGCCGTGGAGAGGTTCAGCAGTCGCAGAGCCGGAGCTCGATGCTCGATCGCCAGAGTGAGCAGAGCCTGCAGCGGCACGGTTTCGCTGAGCGAGGTGTCCAGTGGCCAGCCCGCCCGCAGGGCATCGGCACCTTCCCGCACAAAGCCGGGCCCGGCGATGCTCGGGTCCCTGGGCGCGAGGAGCAGAGGGGCTTCTCCCGTTTCCGCCAGCCGCAGGCCCCGTTCCAGAAGGGCCAGCGGCGGGCAGTGATCCGCTCCTGCCAGGCCGAGGGCGCCGGCAGCCAATTGGTCGGCATGGGGGGCCAGTTCCAGGTCTTCGCCGTTGCGGGTGAAGCTGCCCCAGAGCAGCAGCTGCAGCGGAGTGGCGTCCGGGAGGAGAAGGCGCTCCGGTCGGTCGCGCCAGGGGTTGCCCCAGGGAAGCAGGGCCAGGCTGCCGTAGCCCCCGGCGAGGGCCGCAGCGGAGAGGCTGGCCAGTGTCTCGGCCCGGCCACTGAGGGGATCCTCCAGCACGCTGTGCGGATCCACCAGGGCCGGAGCCAGCCAGAGCTCGGGGCAGTGACGGGGCTGCAGGGCAGCTGCCCGTGCCTGGCTGACCGCGTGTTCACCCATGGCGAGCAGCTGGCCATCTGCGGCGATCAGCACGTCAGTGCTGACGTAGGGCTGATCGGGCGCGGTGAGCAGCCGCGGCTCCTGGAGCCAGACCCGTGGCTCCACCATGGGGGGGCCGGGTTTCAGAGGGCTCCAGCGGCGGTGCGGTCGAGCACGCCGCCCAGGTGGGCGGTGAGGTTGATCGCCGACACCACTGGATCCAAGTGAGCACCGCGCGGATAGTCGATGACGGTGACCGCGCCGTTCCCCTGCTTGATCGTCCAGATATCGGCCGGGGTGAGCCCGAGCAAGGCGCAGATGATCACCTTGTTCACCGCATCGTGGGCCACGACCAGCGCAATCTCCTGATCGCCGAGGCTGGCGGCGATGGTGCTCCAGGTGGCCAGTGAACGCTCCCAGACCTGATGAATGGTTTCTCCCTCCGGCATCTCAACCGTCTCGGGCGCCCGCTTCCAGTCGGCCAGCAGTCCCGGCCAGCTCTCGGCGATGTCCTGCTCCAGCCGCCCCTCCCAGAGACCATGGCCGATCTCAATCAGTCCGGAGGTCGTGGTGAGAGGGACGCCGGGGTGGCAGGCGAGGATCAGCTCGGCGGTCTGACGAGGCCTGGCCATGGCACTGGAGTAGGCCCGATGCAGGGTGATGGAGGCGAGAAATCGGCCGGCGGCCTCGGCCTGGTCCCGACCGGTGGCATTGAGTGGGATGTCGATCTGACCCTGAAATCGACCCTGGCGGTTCCAGTCGGTCTCTCCGTGACGTACGAGAACCAGCCTCGGTCCCCGGCTTCCGGGCGGGATCGGCGCACCGAGGTGGGTTGTGCCATTGAGCGATTCGATCTGCACGGCCCTGTCCTCGGCGCTGTTGCCGTTGAGGTTGAGAACCGAGATGGACGCGTTGTCGACGCGCAGGCGGCGGAAGCTGCTCAGGGGAAGCTTCAGCAGGCTGATCAGCAGGCAGCGCAGGATGGCGTTGTGGGCGACGACGAGCAACGTCT
This sequence comes from Cyanobacteriota bacterium, assembly GCA_035285465.1. Taxonomy (GTDB): domain Bacteria; phylum Cyanobacteriota; class Cyanobacteriia; order PCC-6307; family Cyanobiaceae; genus UBA5018. The sequence goes on along the minus strand of JAYKHC010000117.1, from coordinate 14,279 downwards.
GATCCCTGGCTGCGAATCCCCCGTCCTGGTTGCTCAGCAACTCGGACCAGAATTGCCCGGCTTGCTGGAGCAGTTCCGCCACGGGGTTGTAGGGCTGACCGTTCGAGCGCTGAAGGATGAGGGATTCAGGGGATTCGCGCCATCGCCGCTCCTGCTCAGGGTGAAGCTGAGCAAGCTCCTTGCGGAGCAGCCCTGACCAGGGGGCCAGATCGATCTCCAGAAGCCCTTCATGCGCCTGGGCGGTCAATCCCTGTCCATGAGCAGCCAGAAGCTCGATGGCTGTATCCCGGGCTCGACGCAGCGGGGAGGTGAATGCCCGATCGAATGGAAGGTCCCTGAGGGCTTCGCCCGTGCGCCGGGCCTGAAGCCGGCCCTCCTCGCTGAGGCTTGAAAGATCGTCGCGCCCCTGAATCCGGTGTTCAAGATTGAAACTGCTCAGGCCGTGACGGACCAGAACAATCCGGAGGGTCACGGGACAGACGCTTCTGGGTGCTCATCGTATGGGAGCGGTCTCCGGCCGGAAGAGACGCGGTCTCCGGCCGGAAGAGACCCGGAGAGGAGAATCCCCTCAAGCTTGGCTGAGGGGGCCTTGGTGTGAGTGAAGATGCCCATGGCTCCGGCGTAGTGCCCCCGGGGCGCTGGAAGGCGCTTCTCGCTCTGATCAGTCTCAGCATCTGCGCTCTGCTCTGGCTCAGCGGACTGCAGCAGAGCCTTGAACGCCCATCCGTTCAGGATTCCCTCGCTTTGCGGCAGCAGGAACTGGCCGTGCAGGTGGAAGTTCTGCTGCCGCGCGATCTCCGGGTCGCCCTGGGTGCAGAGGGAGCCCGTGAGTCCCTGGCGAGAGAACTTCGGCGAGGACTCGCAGCCGAATCGGGCCCACCTCGGCCTGAACGGGCCCTGGAGCTGGCATTGCTGGAGCGTGAGCCGGTTCGTGACGAACAGCTGCGCCGGCTGTCTGCTCAGGTTCCGCCTGAACAGCGCGCTTTGCTTGAGATCCTTCTGAAACCGGCTGCGGCGGCGGTTGATCCGCCGCGGCTCAACCTGCTGCTGGCCCCGTGGTCGTTATCACCGCTGACCCGCCGGCTGGTCTGCCAGCAGATCGCAGCCAGGCCAGGGCTTTGCTCGGATTCAGCCGCCGACCGCGCCGCCCTGGGGCGCTGGCTGGCGGTCAGCGTGGGTCCGTTGGTGCTGGTGCTGATGGGCTCGGCCCTGCTGTTGAGACAGATCTGGCGTCGCTGGCGAGGCACCGCGCCAGCGACGCCAGATCTGCAGGGCCCGGCCCTCGGGTTGGCCGACGTGACCCTTCTGATCGCCGGAGGGTTTGTGGTGCTGGGCGAATTGTTTGTGCCCCAGATCCTGATCCCCCTGGTGCAGCATCTGCTGCGGCCCCTGCTCAGTCGAGCGGCTCTGGCTGAAGCCCTGCAGGTTCTGCTGCTGTACACCGGCCTCATGCTGGCTCCGCTGCTGCTGCTTCGGTTCCTGCTGCGACCTCTCCCGCCGGATCAGCGCTTGCTGCAGTGGCAGTGGCGACCCCTGGGCCCGGCTTTCGGAGTGGCGGTTCAGCAGGTGCTGATGGTCTTGCCGATTGTGGCCGTGAGTGGTTGGGTGCTTGAGCGTTTCTGGACGGATCAGAGCGGCAGCAATCCACTTCTTGAAGTGGTTCTGAACACGGGGGATCCGCTGGCCCTCGCCACGCTGGCGACCACGGCTGTGCTGCTCGCACCGCTCTTTGAGGAAATGCTGTTCCGTGGGGTGCTCCTGCCGGTTCTGGGGAAGCGCTGGGGCATGGGCTGGGGGGTGGTCGTCAGCGCCCTCACGTTCGGCCTGGCCCATCTGAGCCTGGGAGAACTGATGCCCCTGTTCCTGCTCGGAACCGCACTGGGGTGGCTGCGGGTCAGCAGCGGCCGTCTGGCCCCCTGCGTGCTGATGCACAGCCTCTGGAATGCACTCACCTTTGCGAACCTGCTCCTGCTGGCCTGATTCCAGCCCAGATCCACAACTGCTCATCGGCCATTGCTGGCCTGGCCGGCCGGTGGTTAAATCTCAGCGCAGGCGGCTTTGACCTTGGTAGCTTCATCTCCCCCAAGGCCGTCTGTCGGCTCATCCTTCTTCCGTCGTCGTTCCTCCGCCTCCCCGGGCGGACGCCGCACACGTCGTGAGAGCAGCCACCCCGCGGCACTGAGCCACTCCCTGGAACTCATTCAGGGCTCCATCTCCCCTCGGCGAATCGAACGGCAGGCTCCCTGGCTCGCGGGTCTGCATCGTGCCGCTGATGGAGCACTGGCCGGCCTGGGCCTCTGCATGCTGGCCTTGAGTGGTCTGACGCTCCACTGGCAGCACCGCTGGGGGGTGAGCTACAGGGATCTCGAGGTGGCCCAGGTGCTCTCTCAGCGGATGCAGGAATCCGCCGCTCTCCTGGAGCAGCACCACATCACCAGCGTCCATCGCCCAGGTGGCCTTGAACCCACCAGCATTTCCCGGCTGGTCTACATGCCGGCTCCTGACCGGAACGCTGCTCCTCCCGAGACCCCGTCAACCCCGTTGCAGCTGCGTCAGATTCCAACCGGCTACTGACCAGCCGGCTACTCACGTCTAACTGCCTTGATCTCCCAGGCCAGCACCGTTCGCCATCCCCGTACCCGTGCGCGGGTGGTGCCGCTCAAGCCGGTACCTCAGGGGCGCTTGCTGGCCGTTTTCCTGATCCTGGTCGCCGGTCTCACCGGGCTGGCCGCCAGGCTGGCCTGGCTTCAGGTGGTGCAGGGGGCAAGCCTGCAGGCCAAGGCGCGTTCCACCCAGACACAAACGAGCGTTCCGATCGGCAAGCGACGAACGATCGTCGATCGCACCGGCAGGTTGGTGGCCCTGGATGAAGAGCGGTTCACCCTCTGGGCCCACCCTCGCTACTTCAGTTTCCCTGGTGATGACCCCCAGAAACGGCGAACTCCCGCTGAGGTTGCCGGGGCGCTCTCCAAGGTGTTGGTTCAGCCGGCTCAGAAGCTCGTGAGCACCATGGGCGACCAGCGCAGTGGGGTGAGGCTCATCACGGATCTTGATCCTGAAACGGCAGCGCGGGTGAGGAATCTTGGAATCAGCGGTCTCGATCTCGAGCCCTACCCCTATCGGCTCTATCCCCAGGGGAGTCTTTTCGCGAACGTGGTTGGCTTTCTGAATCTCGAGCGTGTTCCCCAGGCCGGCCTCGAACAGAGTCGGGATCGAGATCTTCGCCGTCAGGAACCCACTCTGCGAATGCGTCGCGGAGCTGACGGCACTCCGCTCCCGGAAGGCATCAGCGCCGGAACCCTCTATGGCGATGATCTGCGCTTGCAGCTCACGCTCGATTCCCGTCTGCAGCAGCTGGCCCAGCAGGCCCTTTCGAAGCAGGTGAGTCAGTGGAAGGCCAAGCGGGGAGCCGCCCTCGTGATGGATGTGCGGACCGGCGAGATGCTGGCTCTGGTTTCCACGCCCACCTACGACCCCAACCAGTACTGGAAATACAACCCTGGAATGTTCAGAGAGTGGAGTGTTCAGGATCTCTACGAGCCGGGGTCCACCTTCAAGCCGATCAACCTCGCCCTGGCTCTCCAGGACAAGGCGATCGATCCTGCCGGCAAGGTCAATGACACAGGTCGAATCAACATCGGAGGCTGGCCGATCAACAACCATGACCGCAAAGCAAACGGACTGATCGATTTCCCAACTGTTCTGCAGGTGTCAAGCAATGTGGGGATGGTGCAGGCGATGCATCGCATGAAGCCGGGCCGCTTCTGGAACTGGTTGGAGACCCTGGGGATTGATTCCGCCCTCGACACCGATCTGCCGGGAGCCATCTCAGGCCAGCTCAAGCGCAAGATCGACTTCACCAGCCAGCCGATCGAGCCGGCTGTCGCCTCATTCGGTCAGGGGTTCTCGCTCACTCCGTTGAAGCTGCTCCAGTTGCACGCCATGCTGGCCAATGGTGGGCGGCTGGTGAGTCCTCACATCACCCGCGGTCTGCGCTCCGGCGAGGCGCTGGGGGGATCCTCAAGGGTGCCGGGCCTTCAGGTGCTCGATCCGGGTGTCACCCAGACCGTGATGCGCTGGATGGAGAGCGTGGTTCAGAGCGGCAGCGGCAAAGGGGCTCGCGTACCCGGGTACCGGATCGGCGGTAAGACCGGCACCGCCCAGAAGGCCGAGCGCGGCGTGTATGTCAGCGGGGCGCGCATCACAAGCTTTGTGGCGCACGTTCCCATTGAGGATCCCCGCTACGTGGTTCTGGTGGTGGTGGACGAACCGCAGGGACAGCATGCCTATGGATCCACGGTGGCTGTACCGGTGGCCCGGCAGATCCTTGAGGCGCTGCTGGTGCTGGAGAAGATTCCCCCGTCTTCGCTCCGGTCTGCATCCCCGGATCGCGACGGTCAACCCGAAGCTGTTCCACAGGGCTAGCTTGAAAACGTTCAAACCGTCTTCCTGGGCTGTTCCGGGAGCTACTGCCTGATGGCCAACCTGCTCGATCAACTTGCCGCCATGACGGTGGTGGTCGCCGACACCGGTGATCTTGACGCCATCAGGCAATTCACACCGCGCGACGCCACAACCAATCCCTCGCTGATCCTGGCAGCGGCCCAGATCCCCGCCTACCAGGCACTGATCGATCGTTCGTTGCGTGAATCCCGCGAGGCCACCGGTGCCGGGGCCGGTGCAGACGCCGTGGTGAGTGAAGCGCTCGATGAGATCTGCGTCACCTTCGGGAAGGAAATCCTCGGGATCGTGCCGGGGCGCGTCTCCACAGAAGTCGACGCCCGTCTCAGCTACGACAGCGAAGCCACGATCCGCAAGGCCCGCAAGCTGATCGGTCTGTACGAATCAGCGGGGATCAGCCGAGATCGTGTGCTGATCAAGATCGCCTCCACCTGGGAGGGGATCCGCGCCGCTGAAGTGCTGGAGCGGGAGGGGATTCACTGCAACCTCACCCTGTTGTTCGGTTTCTGCCAGGCGGTCGCGGCCGCTGAGGCTGGAGTCACCCTGATCTCCCCGTTCGTGGGCCGGATCCTTGACTGGTACAAAAAGAGCACCGGACGAGATGGCTACCCAGGCCCGGAAGATCCTGGAGTGCTCTCGGTGACCGCGATCTTCAACTACTTCAAGACCTACGGCTACAAGACCGAGGTGATGGGAGCGAGTTTCCGCAACATCGATGAAATCATCGAGTTGGCCGGGTGCGACCTGCTCACCATTTCTCCAGGCCTGCTTGATCAGCTGCGGCAGAGCGAGGGTCTGCTGGAGCGGAAGCTGAGCCCCTTTGATCCGGGCCCCACTGAGGCGCAGATCTCGATGGATGAGCAGCTGTTCAGGTCAATGCTTGCCCAGGACACCATGGCCAGCGAGAAGCTCGATGAGGGGATTCGTGGCTTCTCCAAGGCCATTGAGACTCTCGAAGCTCAGTTGGCCCATCGTCTGGCAGAGCTGGAGGGCGGTGCCGCCTTCGGTCATGCCGTTCATGAGATCTTCCTGCTCAACGACCTCGATGGTGATGGCTGCATCACCCGGGAGGAATGGCTGGGAAGCGATGCCGTCTTCGACGCTCTCGACACCGACCACGACGGCCGACTTGCTCCTGCTGACGTCTGCGGGGGGCTGGGGTCGCTGCTGCTCCGATCCTGATCGCGGTGGTCTGCTGTGCCGACAGCCCCGCACCCTGAGTTGTTCTGCGCCGAATCATCGTTGTGAATGCTCTCGACACCATGCGAGCCCTCGCCAGCAAGGGCGAAGTCATCGACGTCCCGGCGGACGAGCTGATCTTCAGGGCCGGCGAAACCGGTGACTGCATGTATGGCGTTCTCGATGGCACGGTTCAGCTGACCTGGAACGGGGATCAGGGCCATGAAGACATCCAGGCCGGGGATGTCTTCGGTGCGGGTGCCCTTGTGACATCGGAACATCGCCGTTACGGCAATGCCAGGGCAGTCAGCGACTGCAAGCTGCTTGTGATGAACCGTGAGAAGTTTCTGTTCGCTGTTCAGGAAGCACCGATGTTCGCCATCGAACTTCTCGGGTCGATTGACCAGCGTCTGCGGGCACTCAAGGACTGCACCCGAATCTGAGCCGGGGATCTGTGCCCTCTGTCAGGAGCTCTGGAACAGAAGTCGTCGGATCACCCTCTGAGCGATGTCGCCATATCCCATTTCTCCGGAGAGGATCTGGGCAACCCGCTGAGGTGCTGTCGGTCGCTTCACCCCCAGCTGGTAGCCCACCTTCGGAACGCGATAGAACACCTGGGCGATCCTTTTGCCCCAGGCCATGGAATTCCCCCACTCGGTGCGCATTCCACGGGTGTAAGCAGCCAGAGCCTCCGGATCTCCTGTCAGCCACCGGTCAATCGCCGCCGCGGCCCGGCAGCCGCTGATCAGGGCTGGTCGAAGCCCCTCGGCCAGGAAGGGGTCGCAGAGAGAGGCCGCATCACCCACCACGAGCAGGCCATCAGAGCGGTGCAGGGGATGATGGGCGTCCCAGATGCGCATGCGCCCGGCCCGACGCTCGCCAGCATCGGCCGGCAGACCGAGGCTGGGCAGAAGCTGTCCCAGAACAGGATCCGCATCCGCGGGCTCGCGGCCGATGAAGGTGCCCACACCGATGCTGAAGCCGTCCTGTCTGGGGAAGGCCCAGCAAAAGCCATGGCGGACCAGGCCGAACTCGAAATGGGCGGTACTGGTTTGTGTCGGCTGGCCCTTCACCTCCACCGAAACCGTGTCTGCGTAACGGGGCTGGGGAGCTCCCACCCCGCAGGATCGGGTCAGCGCCGATCCAGAGCCATCGGCCAGCACCACAGCCCGTGCGCGGCTTCCTTCACTCAGCTGCCAGAGACCGTCCGAGTCGCGAACCATTCCGCTCACCGGTTGCTGCTGCCGGAAGCAAGCTCCAGCGGCCACAGCCTGATCGGTGAGGTAGGCATCAAGACGTGAGCGCCTGACGATCCAGAAAGGGGCATCCCCGGGGAGCTCGGCAACCACGGGATCTTCCAGGCACCAGGTGAACCGAACGCGTTCGATCCTCTGATCCACGGCGGGTCCAAGATCAAACGGAAACAGCCGTTGAACCGAGGCGGCCATCCCGCCGCCGCAGGGTTTGCTGCGAGGGAACCGGGCCTGATCCAGCAGCAGAACGCTTCGGCCTGCCTGGGCCAGATGAAAGGCAGCGGAGGCACCGGCAGCTCCGGCGCCCACAACGGCCACGTCCCAGGGCTGCCACATCGGAACCACTCAGACCTTGAGGATGTCGGCTTCCTTCTCTTCGAGGTGCTTCTCGATCTCCGCGATGAAGCGAGCGGTCAGTTTCTGGACTTTGTCCTGTTCGTCTCGACTCTGATCCTCGGAGAGCTCGCCCTCCTTCTCCTGTTTCTTGATCCGGTCGATCCCATCGCGTCGGATGTTGCGGAGCGCCACTTTGCCCTCTTCGGCGTATTTGGCTGCCACCTTGCAAAGCTCCTTGCGGCGGTCTGCCGTGAGTGGAGGAATGTTGATCCTGATCACCTGGCCATCGTTGTTGCAGGTGAGACCCAGATCGCTCGTGGCGATCGCCTTTTCAACCGCTGCGAGAGAGCCGCGATCAAAGGGTTGAATCGCAAGGGTGGTGGCATCCGGGGTGGAGATCGTGGCCAGGGATTTCAGCGGGGTATCGGCCCCGTAGTACTCAACGCTGATCTTGTCGAGCAGGGAGGGATTGGCCCGCCCCGTGCGGATGGTGTTGAAGGTTCGCTGGGTGGCCTCCACGGACTTGCGCATGCTGGCTTCCAGATCCATGGCGGGAACAGGGTGTGGGTCTAGGGATGGATGCGGGTGCCGATCGACTCACCCGCCACGGCGCGGGCGATGTTGCCGGCACCGAACAGATCAAACACCACGATGGGGATCGCGTTGTCCTTGCAGAGGGCAATGGCGGCAGCGTCCATCACCTCGAGCTCACCGCTGAGCACCTCCAGAAAGGAGAGGCTCTCGTAGCGCCTGGCATCGGGATGCCGGGCCGGGTCCTTGTCGTAGACCCCGTCGACCTTGGTGGCCTTGAACACCACGTCGGCGTTGATCTCAGCTGCCCGCAGGGCTGCGGTGGTGTCGGTTGTGAAGAACGGATTTCCGGTACCTGCGGCGAAGATCACCACCCGTCCCTTCTCCATATGCCGGATCGCCCTCCGACGGATGTAGGGCTCGGCCACCTCCTGCATGGAGATGGCGCTCTGAACCCGGGTGGGTACCTGGGCCCGCTCAAGGCAGTCCTGAAGGGTGATGGCATTCATCACCGTGGCCAGCATTCCCACATAGTCGGCGGTTGCTCGGTCCATGCCCGCGGCGCTGCCCTTGAGGCCACGAAAGATGTTTCCCCCCCCCACCACGATCGCCAGCTCAGTGCCGCTCTGAACCACCCTCGCCACGTCGTTGGCGATCGAACTCACAATGGCGGGATCAATCCCGTACCCCTGCTCACCCATCAGCGCCTCGCCGCTGAGCTTGAGCAGCACACGCCTGAAGCCCATCCGATCCCCGGAACTCCAGCACCGTAGCAACGCCGTTGCCTAGAACTCGATTCCTGCCTGGGCCTTCACCCCCTGCTCCCGGAAGGGGTGGCGCACCAGCTTCATCTCCGTGACGAGATCAGCCCGCTCCAGCAGAGGCGGCGGGGCTCCCCGGCCTGTGAGCGCCACATGGGTGAGCCCGGGTCTCAGAGCAAGCCCTTCCAGCACCTGCTCCACGGCCAGATACCCCAGCTTCAGGGCCACATTCACCTCATCCAGCACCACCAGCTTGCGGCCGGGGTCGGCCAGATAGCGGCAGGAGCGCTCCCAGGCTGCCTGCACCAGCTGGCGGTCGCGCTCCCGGTCCTGGGTTTCCCAGGTGAAGCCCTCGCCCAGGGCATGCCAGTGCAGGGCGTCGCCGAACAGTTCCAGCGCCTTGGCCTCGCCCGGCTGCCAGCCCCCCTTGATGAACTGCACCACCGCCACCGCCTCACCATGGCCAAGCGTGCGGAGCACCAGCCCGAGGGCGGCGGTGGTCTTGCCCTTGCCGTCGCCGGTGAACACCAGCACCAGGCCCTTCTCCAGGTTGCGCTCGCTCACCCGCTGGCGCTGCACCGCCTGACGGCGGGCCATCCGGCGCTGATAGGCCGCCGGGTCGGCTTCGGGGGCCAGATCGCCCCCTGGGCCAAGGGCGCTGGCCATCCGGTCGAGGGATTCGTCAGGCACGGCTGGCCGCTGCAAAGCCATCACTCTGATCGCCAGCCGTCCGCTGGCGCGCCAGCGCCGCGTCCACCGCCTGCTGCTGGTCGCGGCGGGTGATCCAGTGGTGATAAGTGCGGGTGTGAACAGCCACGGAGTGGCCCATCATCCGTGCCGCCACCGTGTCGGGCAGGCCGATGTGGATGGTGCGGACCGCCCAGGCATGACGCAGGTCATAGGGGTTCAGAGGTAGCTCGTAACGGCGGAACTGCTCAGCCACCCGGCGCCCCACCTGCTGCAGGGTGGTGCGCCGCAGATCGGTGCGCACCGGCGGCAGCAGATCCGGGTGTTCTCCGAGACGATCAAGTTCGAAATGATCCACCCAGTCGGGCTGAAACGGCCAGACCTGATGCTCTCCTGTTTTCGAGGTGGGGAGCACTCTCAGCACCCGGTCTCCGCCGGGAGCCAGCGACGAGAGATCGGTGAAGAACACCTCATGGTTCCTGAGGCCGTAGGTGGCCATCAGCCCGTAGGCCAGTCGCCAGCCGGGGTTGGGAATCTGCAGGAGCACCTCGAGGATCTGCCGGTCGCTGGGAAGCTGCCGGAACTGGGCCATGTGGAGCCCATAGCCGCTGGCGTGGGCGCTCCAGTCTTCCGGCAGCGGTAGCTTCTGGTGGCGTGCCAGGGCGGCCAGGGCGATGCCGCACTGCTGGCGGGCCCGGCTGGCTGCGGGATAGCTCTCCAGCACGTTGCGCAGCAGTGGAAGATCGATGTTCAGTTTCTGGCGCTCGGCCTCGGCGGCCAGCCTGCGCAGGTAGGGCCGATAGGCAGCCGCCCACGTCGTGCGGCTGCCTGCAGGGTTTCTGCGACGACGGGGGTCGCTGAAAAAGGCCTGCTCAAAGCTCTCCAGTGCCGTCTGCACGGCACACTCCCGTGGGCGTCCGGTCGCAATCGGGCGGCGCCCCCACTGCTCCCACTGAAAAGTGCCGCGCTGCAGCTGGGCCAGCACGTCGCGGAGCTGGGCCTGTGCCCTGGCCAGTCCAGAGGGATCGGCCGGCTGCCCCAGGGCGATGCGCTGCACCGGGCTTGTTCCGGTGCCATGGCGGCAGGGCAGAGGGCCGCGCAGGCCGAGCCGGTCGCCGCGGCGCTCCAGGCGCAGAGCCACACCACTCTGCGCCAGACGGCTGTTGAAGCTCACCAGGGCGGCATCGGTGGACTCGACGACGGACTGAGCGGCCAGATGATCCATCACCGCGGGCAGCGGACGGCATCGGGAGGCCTGAACGTATCTTGTTGCCGGCGCCCGGGCCAGGCCCGTAATCCTCAAACCAGGGTTACGCTCGACTCCGCTGCGGCGAGTGAGGTGGGGCATGGCCAGCACTGACGGTGCCAACGGACGCGAGAAGGTCGGTGTCCTGCTGCTGAATCTGGGTGGTCCTGAGCGGATCCAGGACGTCGGACCTTTCCTCTACAACCTGTTCTCAGATCCTGAGATCATCAGACTGCCGGTTCCTGCCCTGCAGAAGCCGCTGGCGTGGTTGATCAGCACTCTGAGAGCCGGAAAATCCCAGGACGCCTATCGCTCGATCGGCGGTGGCTCCCCCCTGCGTCGGATCACCGAACAGCAGGCCCGTGAGCTCCAGAGTGAGCTGCGCAGCCGGGGGGTGGATGCCACCAGCTATGTCGCGATGCGTTACTGGCATCCGTTCACCGAGTCGGCGGTCGCTGATCTCAAGGCCGACGGGGTTCATCAGGTGGTTGTGTTGCCCCTCTACCCCCACTTCTCCATCAGCACCAGTGGCTCCAGTTTCCGGGAACTCAATCGCCTGCGTCAGGCTGATCCAGCCTTCCGGCAACTGCCGATCCGCTGCATCCGCAGCTACTACGACAATCCGGGCTACATCGCCGCGATGGCGGAGTTGATCGCCACGGAAATCCAGGCCTGTCCGGATCCGAGCAGCGCTCACGTGTTCTTCAGCGCCCATGGCGTTCCCAAGAGCTACGTGGAGGAGGCCGGCGATCCTTATCAGCAGCAGATCGAATCCTGCTCCAGGTTGATCATGAAGGCCCTTGAGGTCAGGCTGGGCCACCCGAACCCCTGCACCCTGGCTTATCAGAGCCGGGTCGGCCCTGTGGAATGGCTCAAGCCTTACACCGATGACGCTCTCCATGAACTGGGCGACCGGGGGGTGAAGGATCTGGTGGTGGTGCCGATCAGTTTCGTGAGCGAGCACATCGAAACCCTGGAGGAGATCGACATCGAGTACCGGGAGATTGCCACCGAATCCGGGATCGTGAATTTCCGGCGAGTGCCCGCTCTCGACACCACTCCCACCTTCATCCGCGGTCTGGCTTCCCTGGTGGAGGGGGCACTGGCCGGCCCGGAGGTGAACCTCGATCAGGCCGCGGCCCTGCCCACCCGGGTGAAGCTCTATCCCCAGGACAAGTGGGCCTGGGGTTGGAACAACAGCTCGGAAGTTTGGAACGGACGGCTGGCGATGCTGGGATTCTCCGCTTTTCTGGTGGAGCTGGTCAGCGGACGCGGCCCTCTCCATGCGCTGGGTCTGCTCTGATCCCCCCTCCCCGGTGCGCCAGCGGGGAATCCTGCTGCTCGCAGGGTTGCTCTGGATTCCAGCCTGGATCGGGTCGGCTTCCCCGGCCCAGGCAGGCAATCTCTGGAGTCTGGGGGTGTTCCCCGTGAGCCAGTTCCTGGCCTACACCAGTCATTTCGGGGTCCGTTCCCGGCCTGGCCGTCAACCGGAGCTTCATCACGGTCTCGACATCGCCGCCCCGTTCGGCTCTCCGGTCCGCAGCTGGTGGGGTGGGGTGGTGCAGGACGTCATCCGCGATGAGGTCTGCGGTGTGGGTCTGGTGATCCGCTCGGGGAGCTACGAACACATCTACTGCCATCTGGCCGGCCGCAGTGAGGCGGGCATCTACAGAAGCGGCCGGGTGCGCCTGCTCAGGGGTGAACCTGTTCGAACAGGTCAGCTGATCGGCCATGTCGGCCTCAGCGGCCGAACCACCGGCCCTCATCTGCACTGGGGGCTGCGTTATCGAGGACGCTGGCTGGATCCGGCCCTGATTCTCCGGGCCATGGCTGCTCCGCGGAAGCGTTCTACGGCAACACAAAAGGCGTCAGAAGGGCTCACAGCGCCTAGGGTTGGGTCCTCCTTCCAGGGGTTGGCCAAGCTGCGCCAGTGAACCCCGACCCTGAATCTCCGTCGCAGCCGTGACGCTCACGCCCATCGCTTCGGCGGTCCAGCCCGCCTCTCCGCAAGCTCCTCAGTCCAACCTGCGCGTCAGTGGTGCCTACGCGCTGATGGATGCCCTGCATCGCCACGGCGTTCGCCACATCTTCGGCTACCCCGGTGGTGCCATCCTGCCCATCTACGACGCGCTGCATCAGGCGGAAGCCCGCGGCTGGTTCAAGCACATCCTGGTGCGGCATGAACAGGGCGGAACCCATGCTGCGGATGCCTATGCCCGTGCCACCGGCTCTGTCGGGGTGTGCTTCGGCACATCCGGTCCGGGTGCCACCAATCTGGTCACCGGCATCGCGACGGCCCAGATGGACTCTGTGCCGATGGTGGTGATCACCGGTCAGGTTCCCCGCGCCTCGATCGGCACTGACGCCTTTCAGGAAACCGATATCTTCGGGATCACTCTTCCGATCGTGAAGCACTCCTGGGTGGTGCGCGACCCCCGCCACATCGGTCGCATCGTCGCTCAGGCGTTTCTGATCGCCTCCAGTGGTCGGCCTGGCCCTGTCCTGATCGATGTTCCCAAGGATGTGGGAATCGAGGAATTCAATTACCTGCCCGTGGAGCCCGGCAGCTCCATCCCCGCCGGGTTCCGGCTACCACCGGCTCCCCGCCACGAGGCCATCCAGGCGGCACTCGAATTGATCCGCCAGGCGAGGCGCCCCCTGCTTTATGTCGGGGGTGGTGCCATCAGCAGTGATGCCCACAGCCTGGTGTCCCAGCTGGCTCATCGTTACCGGCTTCCGGTCACCACCACCCTGATGGGCAAGGGAGCCTTTGATGAGAAGGATCCTCTCTCGGTGGGCATGCTCGGGATGCATGGCACCGCCTATGCCAATTTCGCCGTCACCGACTGTGACCTGCTGATCGCTGCCGGCGCCCGCTTCGATGACCGGGTGACCGGACGTCTGGATGGATTCGCTCCCCGGGCGCAGGTGATTCACATCGATATCGATGCTGCTGAGGTCGGCAAGACCCGCCTCCCGGATGTGCCCGTGGTCTGCGATGTGAAGGCCGCCCTGGAGGCGATGCTGTCCGAATCGGCAGGGGAGACGTCGGAAGGGCGCACAGAAGCCTGGCTGGAGCGCATCAGTACCTGGAAAAGGCAGTATCCATTGGTTGTCCCCACTCCTGCCGGAGAGATTGCTCCCCAGGAGGTTGTGCTGGCGCTCCGGGAACTCGCTCCGGACGCTTACTACACCACCGATGTGGGGCAGCACCAGATGTGGGCCGCTCAGTTTCTTCAGAACGGGCCCCGCCGCTGGATCAGTTCCTCGGGCCTTGGCACCATGGGATACGGCATGCCTGCGGCGATGGGTGTTCAGACCGCTCATCCCGATGCTCAGGTGATCTGCGTTGCCGGTGATGCCTCGATCCTGATGAACATTCAGGAGTTGGGCACGCTCGCCCAGTATTCGCTGCCCGTGAAAATCGTGGTGCTCAACAACGGTTGGCAGGGAATGGTGCGTCAGTGGCAGGAGAGTTTCTACGAAGAGCGCTACTCCGCCTCCGAGATGACGGCCGGGATGCCTGATTTCTCAGCTGTGGCGACGGCGTTTGGTGTCCGGGGTGTTCAGATCAGCGAGCGCTCGCGGCTGCGGGAGCAGCTGGCTGAAGCCCTGGCCCATCCAGGTCCTGTTTTCATCGACGTGAAGGTGCGCCGCAATGAGAATTGCTATCCGATGGTGCCTCCGGGAGCCAGCAATGCCCAGATGGTGGGACTGCCCAGCCATCCGGAGCTGGCCATCGCCACCACCCGCCAGTGCGGCAGCTGCGGCGCCAGCACGGAGAGTGCCCACCACTTCTGCCCCAGTTGCGGCGCCAAGCTCTGA
>JAYKHC010000116.1:0-18304 GCA_035285465.1 Cyanobacteriota bacterium | reverse complement strand
CCAATCCCTCACCGACCCAACAGGAGAATCTCCATGAGCAAGAAGTATGACGCTGGGGTCAAGGAGTACCGCGACACGTACTGGACTCCTGATTACGTCCCCCTGGATACCGATCTTCTGGCCTGTTTCAAATGCACAGGTCAGGAAGGTGTCCCCAAGGAAGAAGTGGCTGCCGCGGTTGCCGCTGAATCCTCCACAGGTACGTGGTCGACGGTCTGGTCAGAGCTCCTCACCGATCTGGACTTCTACAAAGGCCGTGCTTACCGCATCGAGGATGTCCCTGGCGACAAGGAATCCTTCTATGCCTTCATCGCCTATCCCCTCGATCTGTTTGAAGAGGGTTCCATCACCAACGTTCTGACCTCCCTGGTCGGCAACGTCTTCGGATTCAAGGCTCTGCGTCACCTGCGGCTTGAAGACATCCGCTTCCCGCTGGCCTTCATCAAAACCTGCATGGGCCCGCCGAATGGCATCCAGGTCGAGCGGGATCGGATGAACAAGTACGGACGTCCCCTGCTCGGTTGCACGATCAAGCCGAAACTTGGCCTCTCCGGCAAGAACTATGGCCGGGTGGTCTACGAGTGCCTCCGTGGTGGTCTCGATTTCACCAAGGACGACGAGAACATCAATTCCCAGCCTTTCCAACGCTGGCAGAACCGCTTCGAGTTCGTTGCCGAAGCGGTGAAGTCCGCCGAGGCTGAAACCGGAGAACGGAAGGGGCATTACCTCAACTGCACCGCTTCAACACCTGAGGAGATGTATGAGCGGGCCGAATTCGCCAAGGAACTCGGTCAGCCCATCATCATGCACGACTACATCACCGGTGGCTTCACCGCCAACACCGGTCTTGCCAAGTGGTGCCGCAAGAACGGGATGCTGCTTCACATTCACCGCGCCATGCATGCGGTGATTGACCGCCATCCCAAGCACGGGATCCACTTCCGGGTGCTTGCCAAGTGTCTGCGTCTCTCGGGTGGTGATCAGCTGCATACGGGAACCGTTGTAGGCAAACTGGAAGGCGATCGTCAGTCCACCCTGGGCTACATCGACCAGTTGCGTGAATCGTTTGTTCCTGAAGACCGTAGTCGCGGCAATTTCTTCGACCAGGATTGGGGGTCGATGGGTGGTGTGTTCGCTGTGGCCTCCGGTGGTATCCACGTCTGGCACATGCCCGCCTTGGTCAGCATCTTCGGCGACGATTCTGTCCTGCAGTTCGGGGGTGGAACCCACGGGCACCCATGGGGATCCGCTGCAGGTGCAGCGGCAAACCGTGTGGCTCTTGAGGCCTGCGTGAAGGCGCGTAATGCCGGCCGGGAAATTGAGCGTGAAGGGCGTGACATCCTCACGGAAGCCGCCAAGCACAGCCCTGAGCTGGCCATTGCCCTCGAGACCTGGAAGGAGATCAAGTTCGAGTTCGATACCGTCGACAAGCTCGACGTCAGCTGATCCAACAACAAACCCTGTGCGGGAGATGCTGAATACATCTCCCTGCCACCAGGTTTTTCCATCCATCCACACAAAGGAACCCCATGCCTTTTAAAAGCACCGTGGGTGACTATCAAACAGTCGCCACACTGGAGACCTTCGGCTTCCTCCCGCCGATGACCCAGGACGAGATTTACGACCAGATCGCTTACATCATCGCCCAGGGATGGAGCCCGCTGGTTGAGCACGTGCATCCCAGTCGCTCGATGGCCACCTACTGGTCGTATTGGAAGCTTCCCTTCTTCGGGGAAAAGGATCTGAGCGTGATCGTCAATGAGCTCGAGGCCTGCCACAGGGCCTATCCCGATCACCACGTGCGCCTGGTCGGCTACGACGCTTACACCCAGAGCCAGGGCGCCTGCTTCGTTGTTTTTGAGGGCCGCTGAACTCTTCAGCGCCTTCCGCCCTGTTTGGTCCCGCAGCTGTGGGACCACAGGGTTCTGCAGCCACCGATGCTGCTGTGTCCATCTGAGTTGCCTCCCCCAGTGGCTTCCGAGCCTGCCGGGCCGGCACTCCTTCTTTCAGTCATTCCATTCGCCGGGCGGTCATGGCCAACCAATCCAGTCGTGCAGCAGCGCTTGAGCGCCGCAAGGCCCTGACAGACGGCGGCAAGAAGGCGGTAGGGCGTTACTCCTCCGGAGCCAGCAGGGTTCGCTCGGCCTCCGATGCTCGGCCCACCCGTACCCAAATGCCGGAACCGGTGGTCAAGCCGGCTCCTGCCGTCCAGGAGCCCTCAAGAAGCCAGGCCAGAACGGCAGATCAGCGATCGTTCAGCTCCGCTTCGTCCACCCCTGTGCGACGTTCCCAGCCGGTTCGGGTCTCGAATCCAAGCCGGGAGTTGGTTCTCGCCCGCCGCCAAGCTCTCAGCCGCGCCGGGAAGCGGGCCAGCACCAGTCGGGACCGAACCCGGGCAGACCTGCCGCGTCGTGAGGCTGAGGCTGTCAAAGCATCGACAGCGCCTGTTGTGACCCCCTGCCAATGCAGGAAGGGACCTGGGGAGGGTCCCGTGGAGCCGCGGCTCACCCCACCCCTGGCCAGCGGTCGCAGTGCACCTGCCGCTGCGGCCTCGCGCAACGGACGCGGCAAGGCTTCCTCCCAGCACAACCCCAGCCGTGCACTGGTGCTCGCCAGGCGCGAGGCTCTCAGCAAACACGGGAAGAGCGCCAGTGCCAGCGCGAAGAGCGGCGCTGCTGTGGCACGACAGATCAATCCGGAGATCAGTGGACGTGAGCTGGCCCGCAAGGTGAGAGAACTGAAAAGCCGCAGTGGATCCGCCGGCACCAGTCGCAGCGCTGGCACCCGACCTTGTGGCCCCAATCGTCACGGCGCCCGGCAGGCCGCAGCCGCAGATGCCAGCTGGAAGGTGGGTGTCAGTGAGACCCTCTCCGGGCAGACGGTCACAGGAACCCAGGCCAATCGCTCAGCGAAGACCACCGGAAATGAGTCCTCAACCTGCCGGACGATCACGGGCACGGAATATCTGGGAGCTGAGGTGTTTCAGACTTTCTGTGGAGGTAAGCCCTCTCAGCCTGCCCAGCCACCCAAGGTCAGGCTTTCTTCGACCAGTCACGGAAACCGCGTCACCGGCAATGAGGTGGGTCGCAGCGAAAAGGTGACAGGCGACGAACCCGGCACCTGCAAGAGCATCACCGGAACGGAATACGTGTCGGCCAATCAGTCGGCGGGTTACTGCGGCAGCGTCACGCCGTCACCCCGCAAGGTCGGCCAGAGCCAGACCCTCGGAGGACAGCCCGTTTCCGGCGTCATGGTTGGGCGTTCCAGCCGGGTCACCGGCGATGAGCCGGGTTCCGGGCTGCAGCTCACCGGTGATCAGTACCTCGGTTCAGAGCCTGCCGTGCCCGGCAGGTCCCCCGAGAAGGTCGTCCCTCAGAACACGCTGCGAGGTGTGGGCGTCACCGGTACAGCTGTGGGCCGCAGCGACCTCGTGACCGGCGATGAGCCCGGCAGCTGCCGACTGGTCACGGGAGATGAGTACATCGGTAGCCAGCAATATGCATCGTTCTGTGCCAGCAAGCCGGCTCCCGAACCTCGCAAGGTCGGGTTCAGCATCACCCACCGCACTCAGGTGGTGAGTGGCACTCAGACCGGACGTTCCGGCCGGGTCACCGGTGATGAGCCCGGAACCTGCAAGGCGGTCACCGGAACCCCCTACGCGGGTCTCGAGCAGGCAGGCGATTTCTGCCCAGGCGACAGGGTCAGCGAAATCCGCTCCCGTACTCCGGTGCGAGGGGCCTCACGGATGAGTGGAATCCAGCCTGGAATCGGTGGCCACCTTACCGGCGCTGAGCGTGGTGCCTGTGAGGCCATCACCGGTACCCCGTATGTGGGGAAGGATCAGCTCGCTGAGGCCTGCACCGCTGCCAGCGATCAGGATGCCGATTACCCCCAGCCGCTTGCAGGCAGCCAGCCCTGGCAGCAGTTCAGCATTCAGTCGCCCGCCCGGGCTGCCCAGGTTTCCCGGGAGCGCGGCAGCGCGGTCACCGGCACAACCTATGAACAGGGCCGGCGCATCACCGGTCCCTTCAACATGGCTGCAGACAAGGTCACCGGCACGGAACAGTTCCGGTTTGATCGCAGTGGTCGACAACTCGCCCGGGGACCGCTGGAGCCATCGACCGTCGCCTCGACAGATCCTGCCGGGCGTGTTCCATCCCGAGTCACCGGAGAAGGGATCTCAGCAGGGCTGAAGATCACCGGGGATGACTGGGACCGAGGTGACCATGTCACGGGAACCGAAGGTGTTTCGGCACGGCGGCGCAATCCGAGCCGGCCTGGCCCCGCTACGGCGATGCCCTCCTTCCAGCGGAAACGCAACGATGAAGTTCCCGAACCCGTGAGTCGTGTCACGGGTTCCAGTGGCAATACAGCCTCCGGCTCGTTGATCACGGTTTCCGGCGGAGCACGGGGTTGATTTCCTGATGGCTCGCCCCACACCCAATGTTGTGAGGCCCCTTGCCCCCACGGCACCTCGACGCTGGTCGGGTTCACCCGCCAGGGACGTCACCCTGGCGGCGGCCGATACGCCAGGGGTTCCTCTTCGTGGTACGCGCGCTCGTGCCGCCTTGCAGCAGAAACCACGTCGTGACGCTCCGGCTCCGTCGTCGCGGCGCAGGGGCGCTGTGGTGAGAGTCCAGCGAAGCTCCGGTTCGAGCGCGTCAGTCGGCCGGGAGCAGCATCCGCTCACCGACTTGCAGACCAATCAGGCTCTTCACGCTTACGACACCGGCGTGAAACAGTCATTCGATCGAATCGTGCCTGTTCTCAAGCAGCTTTCAGCGCTGCAGCATGAGGGCGACTTTGTGCAACGGGCTCAGCAGATTGCGGCCCGAGAGCTGGGGTGTGAACTCCCGCTGCAGATTCTCGAGACCGCCTGGGTGAGTCAGCTGGATATGCGCACGTTGTTTGCCTGGTGCGTTTTCGAAACCTACGAACAGACCAGCGCTGCCTTTTTCGATTGTGATCCGCTGCAGGCCCAGCCGGGTAGCGCGGCGGCCGTGGCCTTTGACGAGTTCCTGCTCGAATGTGGTTTTCACCTCCTGGACGTGACCCCATGTGCCGACGGCCGCCTGGCTCATGCGATTGCATTCGGCTTGCGCGTACCGTTCAGCTCCGTGCGTCGCAGACCCCATGCAGGTGCTCTTTTTGACGTTGAAAACACTGTGAATCGCTGGGTGAAGACCGAGCACCTTCGCTATCGCGAGGCTCGGCCCAATCCCGCCCATGCAGACACCCGTTATCTCAAGGTTGTTCTTTACCACTTCAGCTCCAGAGATCCCCTTCATGAGGGATGTGCAGCCCATGGCAGCAACGACGCACGGGCCGCTTCCTGCGGGCAGGCACGACTGATGGATTTCCGGGAGGCCGTGGAGAACAGCTTCTGCTGCGGTGCCTCCGTGGACCTGTTGTTGCTGGGTCTCGATACCGATACCGATGCCATCCGTGTGCATATGCCCGGTCTGGACGGGAGCACCCATCTCGACCGCTGGTTGGATGCCCATGATGTGTATGCCTCCACCCTTGATCTGAACCCAGCTGAAGGGCGTGAACGGATTGAGGAGCTGGTGAGGCAATCGGCAGCTTCAGCCCCTGATCAAGGCATGGTCCGACTGGTGGCTCGTTTGCTTGAGAACAACATTTCACAGATTGATTACGTCCGTCAGTTTCATGATGGTGCCTATGGGGATTCGGGTCATGCAGAGCGCTTTATTGGTGTGGGTATCGGTTTCAAGGAAATTCATCTGCGCAACCTTACCTACTTCGCCTACATGGACACCGTTGAGGAAGGGGCCTCCGATCTGGACGTTGGCGTGAAGATCTTCCAGGGGCTGAATGTGAGCCGTGGCCTTCCTGTCCCCGTGGTAGTGCGTTTTGACTACCATGGCCAGGTCCCCGGAGCCCGGGAGAGGGCCATCCGCAGTTGCGAGCGGGTCAAGGCCGCGATTGAGAACCGTTACGGTGATCTCTGGAAGGAGGGTCTGCTGCACGCGCTCCTCACGATTCGCGACCAGGACCGCCACGTACCGGCGGAAGTTGTAGGGTCTTCCATCACCTTCGCCAGCGGAGGGGGGCACTGAAGATGTTGATCTGCAAAGTTCTCAAGCCTCTTGTATCCACGAATCGAATCCGCGATTTTGAGCACAAACATCTTCAGGTGGTGCTCGATGGCAGCACCAAGAAAGTGGCCGTTGATGCTGTTGGCTGTATTCCGGGTGATTGGGTGATCTGCGTGGGCAGCTCAGCAGCCCGGGAGGCTGCCGGCAGCAAGTCCTACCCCAGCGATCTCACGATCGTAGGGATCATTGACCACTGGGATCCGGAGGCAGGCAAATAGTGGAGATCATGCAGGTCACGGGATCCATTGTCTGTACTCACCGCGTCGGAGGTCTGGATCATTCCAACCTCCGTTTGCTGAGGAATCTCAAGGGCAAGTTGAATGTCGCTGTTGATCCTGTCGGCGCGGCGCCCGGGAACTGGGTGTTCACGGCCAGCGGTTCGGCGGCCCGATATGCCTGCCCCGATCCGAATGTCCTCACCGACCTCACCATCGGTGGAATCATCGACTTCTGGGAGCCCGATGGTTGAGCGCTGCGGCCCGTGAACCGTCCGTCACCGTCTCCTTTCTTCGCTCGCCCCGCTTTTCTTCGCCATGGCCGACTCCGCAGCCCCAGCCCCCGGTACCTCCGATCTCAAGGCCCCCGCCCCAACCCCGGCAGAACCGTCTTCGCCTGCTGCTTCTGAAGCCGGCGCCAGTGCTGAGATCAAGGTTCAGCCGTCAGCTGCCCCTGCTCCAGCCAAAGCCCGAAGCACGAGCCCCCGAGCACGGCGTGCCAGCTCCCGGACGGCAGCCAGCAGGCCTGTGGCCAGCCGATCTGTCGGGTCCCGTTCCAGCCGCTCTGGAAATGCCCCTGCCGGTCGTGGCGGTGGAGGAGCTGCGGTCCCCACTCCAGGAAGCCCAGCTGCAGAGTCCGCTTCGGTCCGGGGAATCGCTCTCGGCATGATCGAGACACGCGGCCTGGTGCCAGCCATCGAGGCGGCCGATGCCATGACCAAGGCCGCGGAGGTGACACTGGTGGCCAGAGAATTCGTGGGTGGGGGTTACGTGAGCGTGCTGGTCCGGGGAGAGACCGGTGCCGTGAATGCTGCCGTACGGGCAGGAGCCGATGCCTGTGAACGGGTGGGCGATGGCCTGGTGGCTGCTCACATCATTGCCAGACCCCACAGCGAGGTCGAGCCGGCGCTGATGGGTACTGGAGTGACGCGCAGACTCTGAGGTCCGAGGGCATGAAGTTGCATCCCCGCGTCCTCGGTTATCTCGGCCGTGCTCTCTCTCTGGAGCTCACCGCTGTGCAGCAGTATCTGACCCATGGTTCGTTGCTGGAACTCTGGGGAGATCGGGAAGCTGCCGATCGGTTCCGCCGGGAAACGGTCGAAGAGATGCATCATGCCGAAACCATTGTGAAGCGCATGCTGGCCCTGGGTGTGGCGCCTGCAGCTTCACAGCTTCAACCGGTGACCCATGCCGCCGATCTGGCGGGGCTGCTCCGCGTTGATCAGCAGCTCGAGGCTGCGCTGATACAGCATTACTCCGAGGCGACCCGTTTCTGTGTGCTGATCGGAGATCAGGACAATGAAGCGTTCTTCCGATCCCTCTGGACTGACGAGCAACATCATGCCCAGCAGTTTGATGCGTGGTTGCGAAGCCTGGGTAGCTACGTTCACTCTCACGAGGAACGGGCAACGTTCTGACGCTGCTCTCTCACCTCCATCGGCATGAACCTGGCCAGCGATCTGCCTCTGACACTCCAGACCGTCTGGTTGATTCCTCTCTATGGATTCAGCGGCATGCTGTTGTCGCTGCCCTGGGCCACAGGCTGGATCAAGCGGAACGGCCCCAGGCCGGCGGCCTACCTGAATCTTCTGGTGACGCTGTTTGCTGTTCTGCACGGCAGCCTGGCGATTCGGGAGGTCTATGCCATCGGCCCTCAGCTGTTCACCATTCACTGGTTCCAGGCCGCTGATCTGAATCTGAGCATCGGTTTTGATCTCTCGTTGGTCAATCTGGCTGCTCTGGAGTTGGTGACAACGATGAGTCTTGTCTGCCAGGTGTTTTCTCTGGGGTATCTGGATAAAGAGTGGTCGTTGGCGCGTTTCTATGCGCTCGTGGGTTTCTTTGAAGGGGCCATGAGCGGCGTTGTGTTGAGCAGCAATCTGTTCATCAGCTACTTCCTGCTGGAGATGCTCACGCTGTCCACCTATCTGCTGGTTGGTTTCTGGTATGCGCAACCTTTGGTGGTGACAGCTGCTCGGGATGCCTTTCTGACAAAAAGGGTTGGCGATGTGCTGCTGCTTATGGGGGTCGTGGCTCTCTCGGCCATGGCTGGATCCATGGAATTCAATGATCTCTATGCATGGGCCGGCACGGCTCGCGAGCAGCACCTGATCACTCCGCTTGTCGATACATTGCTCGGCCTGGGCCTGATTGCCGGGCCGATGGGCAAATGCGCTCAGTTCCCGATGCACCTCTGGCTGGACGAGGCGATGGAGGGCCCGAATCCGGCCTCGATTCTTCGCAACTCTGTGGTGGTGACCTGTGGTGCGATCGTCCTGATGAAGCTGATGCCGATCGTTGCGCTTTCCCCGCTTGCTACCACGGTGTTGTTGGGAGTGGGTTGCGTCAGCGCCATCGGAGGTGCTCTGGTCGCACTGGCCCAGGTGGATCTCAAGCGTGCGTTCAGCTACTCCACAACGTCATACATGGGTCTGGTGTTTATCGCCATCGCCTTGCAGATGCCCGGCATTGCCTTGTTGTTCCTTTTTGCTCACGGTTTGGCGAGGGCCCTGCAGTTCATGAGCGTGGGCAGCATCATCGCCACCACCAACTGTCAGGATCTCACGGAACTCGGTGGCCTCGGCAGCCGTATGCCCGCCACAGCGCTGGCCTTTCTGGTGGGCGGGGCCGGTCTGTTGGGCCTGCTCCCCCTGGGCTGTTTCTGGTGTTACGGCCTGATGGTCAGCAACCTTCTGGCGATCGCTCCGGGCTATGCCGTGGTCTTTCTGCTGACGAACCTTCTCACGGCGGTCAATGTGACGCGGGTGTTTCGCTCGGTGTTTCTCGGCAGTCCGATGCCCAAGACCCGTCGTGCTCCTGAGGTGATTTTCTGGATGGCGCTTCCCATGGTGAGCCTGGCCGTCATGGTGCTGTTGCTGCCCTGGATCATGAGACTGATCGATCCGGTTCCAGGCATCGGCGCCTTTCCACTTTCCGTGACTCTGGTGCTCGTGGGAAGCGGCTCTGCCGGAGTTCTGATCGGTTGCCTGCTTCCCCAGGACCGCTTCTGGTCGCGGTCCAGCAGGCCGGCTCTACGGATCCTCCAGGATCTGTTGGCTAATGACTTCTACACCCAGTCGATTTACCGGGCCACCATTGTCCAGCCGGTGCGTTCGATTGCCGTTGCCACCCGCTGGTTCGATCTTCATGTGGTGAAGGGAGTGGTGGATGGCATCGGCCGACTTTCCTTGGCCACGGCTGAAGGGCTCAAGCTGAGTGTGAGCGGCCAGCTGCAGAGTTATGTGCTCACATTGCTCGCGGGAATTTTCTTGCTGCTCGGCTTGCTGCAATGGCTGCGGACGGGCTCTTGAACTGTCACGCAAGCCATCACTGAAGCCATGCTCCTCTCCACCCTTCTTCTCGTTCCCCTCCTGGGCTGCCTGGCTCTGTTGCTCTGGCCGGGGTCCCCGAGGCCCCAGCGTCTGCGTGTGATCACGATTGTGATCCTGGGGCTTCAGCTGCTGGTTTCGCTGCTCACGCTGGCCAACTTCGATCCACAGCAGGCCGGTTTCCAACTGGTGGAGCAGCATCCATGGCTGCCAGGTGTCGGGCTCGAATACTCCCTCGGTGTTGACGGTATCTCCCTGCCGCTGGTGTTGATCAATTCTGCACTCACCCTGGTTGCGGCTGTGATCACACGGGATATCGACCGAAGACCACGAATCTATTTTGCGATGCTGCTGTTGATCAGCGGAGCCGTTAATGGGGCTTTTCTGGCTTGCAATCTGCTGCTGTTCTTCCTGTTCTATGAGCTGGAGCTCATTCCCCTCTGGCTGTTGATTTCGGTGTGGGGTGGGGTGAACCGCAGCTATGCCGCAACCAAATTTCTGATCTTCACGGCCATATCAGGGATGTTGATCCTTGGGGCTTTTCTTGGTCTGGCAGTTCTCACAGGCAGTTCTGATTTCACACTGACTCCGGTTCTCAGTGATCGTCTTGAGATCGGCGGACAATTGCTTTTGCTGGGGGCACTGCTGATCGGCTTCGGCATCAAGATTCCCCTGGTCCCACTGCACAATTGGTTGCCGGATGCCCACACGCAGGCTTCAACTCCTGTATCGGTGCTTCTGGCCGGTGTGCTCCTCAAGCTGGGAACCTACGGGCTGTTGCGCTTCGGTTTGGGTCTGTTTCCGGAGGCTTGGGCCCGACTGGCTCCAGCCCTGGCCATCTGGGCTGCCATCTCTGTGTTGTACGGATCCCTGGCCGCCATCGCTCAGACCGACATGAAGCGCATGGTGGCCTACAGCTCAGTGGGGCATATGGGTTACGTGCTGCTCGCTGCTGCGGCAGCGACGCCGGTGAGCCTGCTGGGGGCTGTGTTTCAGATGGTCAGTCATGGCCTGATCTCAGCTCTTTTATTTCTGCTGGTTGGAATCGTCTACCGAAAGACAGGCACCCGGGATCTTGAGATTCTCCGCGGTCTGCTCAATCCTGAAAAGGGTCTGCCCTTGACAGGTTCCCTGATGATTGTGGCGGTGATGGCCAGTGCCGGTCTGCCGGGCATGGCCGGCTTCATTTCAGAATTTCTGGTGTTCCGTGGCAGCCTGAACGCCTTCCCTCTGGCCACGTTGCTGTCCATGGTGGGCTCAGGACTCACTGCCGTGTACTTTCTGCTGCTGGTGAACAGGGCTTTCTTCGGACGTCTGGCGATCACGGCTCCCACCGGAGATCAGATGATTGATGCTCGCCTCGACGTCCGACTGGCTCCGGTGGCCCCGCGCGAAACCGTCCCGGCCCTTGCTCTGGTGGCTGGCGTTCTCGGCCTCGGCCTGTTGCCGGCAGGCCTGGGCCGCCTGAGTGAGATGGCCACCACAGCGTTGGCCTTCAGTGGCAGGGGGTTGGGCTGAGATGCCGATCATTCCCGCGAATCTGGTTCACGGTGATCCATCCCTTGATGCAGCAGGGATTCAGAGCCGGTTGTTGGGGGGCATCACGCTTCTTCGCGACACCCAGGATCATCTGGTGGAGGTGGTCGATGTGCTCAAGAGTTATGGAGAAGTGCTGGATGCGTACAGCACTAATCTTATTTACCAGGCAGAAAATCAGTTTCTCAATCCGCTGCCGCTGTTCAAGTTCCTCGATGGTGATCGAAGCTTCGCCAGAATCTGGCGCCATCTAAACCACGACAGGATCAACTTCGAATATGCTGAATATTGCATGAAATCCATGCTCTGGCATGGCACAGGAGGTCTTGATCATTATCTTGACAGCGAGGACTTCTGTTCCCGCTGTGCCCTTGTGATCGCTGCCAAGCGGCGGAGGGACCCCTTGCTTTCCCTGCTGCACCCTCTGGCTCCTGGTTTTCTCCCCGAGCTGATCCGAGTGGCCGCCACCACTCACGCCCTCGGCCAGTTCTGGCGCGTGATGAGCGACCTGTTCCTGGCATTGGCCATCGCCGAGCAGGACGGGCGTGTCCGCAGCATTGAGCAGGTTGTGGAATTCATCAAGGATGGTCTTGTCGCCGCGGCATCCAGACCCATCACCTACTCGGTGACGATCGATCGAGAGCGCTTCTGGATCCTGCCTCCAGAGGCCGGGCTCAGTTTCCTGGTGGACGTGGCGGTTCCCTACGTGGAGGCGGTCTTCCTGAGGGGAACTCCCTTCCTTGGAACGGTGAGTTTCAATGCCCAGGCGCAGCAGATCTCCCCTGACCAGGCTTCCTTCGCCTACGGGGCCCTCTATGCCGATCCTCTTCCCACCATGGGGGCAGGCATTCCCCCCAGCCTGCTGATGCAGGACATGTACCGTCATCTGCCGGAACGTCTGCATCAGTGGTACCGCGAGCGCACGCGTGGTGAAGGTGATGTCCGCGTGAAGATCTGCATGAGCTTTCAGAGGGCCATGTTCTGTGTCACCAATGCAGCCATTCGCGGCACCTTCCCCCATCCGCTTGAGAGCGTTGATCCTGAGGCCGTTCAGGCCAACAGGGCCTATGCAGCCTCCTGGGCCTCACGGCTGGCACGGGGGCGAACCGACTGCCTGAGGGCGGAATGCTGAGGAGGTAATTTCGGAGTGATGGAGCAACCCTGGACCCCTCGTCCCAAGCCGGAGATCCCGCAGCGGCTTGAGCGTCGCATCGAGTTCTCCGATTACCCCAGTACACGGGAATTCCTGGAGCGCCTGAGCACGCTTTCTGAGCAGACAGGATGTTTCCCGGACATCAGCTTTGGTCGCACCTATGTGAACCTCACCGTCAGGCCCGAGAGTGCTGAGGATGGGGCTCTGATCGGTGAAGCGGAAAGGGGTTTCGTCAGCGGTGTTGATGCCCTGCTGGAAGGTCTGCTTCCGCGCTGAACACATGGATCCCGAGGCCAGCGAGAATCTGAGGATTGACCTCGGTTCCGACTATGAATCGACGGGGATTCAGAATCTGCTTGACGAGCTGGATCATGACCTGATCGGGCTGCGTCCTGTCAAGGCGCGCATCCGCGAAATCGCAGCTCTCCTGGTGGTGAATCGCGCTCGCCGGCAGGTCGGCCTCGAAACAGCGCCTCCGTCACTGCACATGTCATTCACAGGGAGGCCGGGCACAGGGAAAACAACGGTCGCCGAGCGCATGAGCCGAATTCTTTTCGGCCTTGGTTATCTGCGGAAGGGGCATGTGGTGACCGCAACCCGTGATGATCTCGTGGGCCAGTACATCGGGCATACCGCTCCAAAGACACGGGAGATGCTTAAGAAGGCCATGGGTGGGGTGTTGTTCATCGATGAGGCCTATTACCTGTACAGACCAGAAAATGAACGTGATTATGGCGCAGAGGCGATCGAAATCCTGTTGCAAGTGATGGAATCCAGCCGTGATGATCTCGTTGTGATTTTTGCTGGCTACAAGGATCGCATGGATGTTTTCTATCAGAGTAATCCTGGGCTTTCGTCACGGGTGGCCAACCATATAGACTTTCCTGACTATGGCGCTGAAGAACTGCTGACGATCGCTCAGTTGATTCTTGTCAGGGAGAATTACCGCTTCAGTGACGAGGGCAGGGCTGCCTTCTCTGACTACATCACGCGGCGCATGCAGTTGCCGTTCTTCGCCAATGCCCGTTCGATCCGCAATGCGATTGATCGTGCACGGATGCGCCAGGCCAACCGCCTGTTCAGCAGCCTTGGTCGCGCCGTGACGAAACTGGACCTGATGACGATCGAAGCCGAGGACATCACCGCGAGCAGGGTTTTTCAGGGAGAGGTGGAGGGCCTCGATCCCGCGAGACCGCTGACCTGATCAGCAGGCGTGGCCGGCATCACGGCGGCGCCGCAGCAGCCGGGCTGGTTGGATGTACGTTCCGCAGCATGAACCTGTTCAATCTCTGGCCGGAACGCCGCATGCATGCGGCTCGCTGGGCCCTGTTGCTCGGCTGGGTGGTGCTGATCGGTCTACTGCTCCGACCTCCGCTGCAGCACCTGGGGCGGCCACCGCAGTGCGAAACGATCGCGATCTGCGGCCCCTCGCTGGGCAACGACCTCTTCTGGAACCTTGTGCTGCCGTTGGTGCTGATCTGCGTGGTGCTCAGCCATGAGCTCTGGCGGCGCATCTGTCCACTGTCGTTCGTGTCCCAGCTGGCGCGGGCCCTGGGCCGGCAGCGCACCGTTCCCGGACGCAACGGCAAGCGCCAGCTGGTGAGCGTCGATGAGAAGTCCTGGCTGGGGCGCCACCATGTCCAGCTGCAGTGGGGTCTGCTGATTGCCGGCCTCTGTCTGCGGATCCTCGTGGTGAACAGCCAGCCTCTGGCGCTGGCTCTGCTGTTCATTGCCGTGCTCCTGGCGGCCATGGTCACGGGCTGGGCCTACGCGGGCAAGGCCTGGTGCCAGTACGTCTGTCCTTTCGGTACGGTTCAGCAGGTGATCACCGGGCCGAGAGGGTTGCTGGGATCGCAGGCCCATGTCGACAGCCCGACGCGCACCAGCCAGTCGATGTGCCGCACCCCCGCCAGCGGTAGCGGCCAGGCTGATGTCAGCGCCTGCGTAGCCTGCGCACGCCCCTGCCTCGACATCGACGCCGAGCGTCTCTACTGGCAGAAACTTCAGGGCAAGCGGGGTCTCAACTGGGCCTGGTATTCCTATCCCGGGCTGGTGATCGGCTTCTTTCTGCTGATCGAAACTCTCGCCCCGGCGGGCCTCGGCAGCACTTACATCAAGAGCAAGCTGTACACCTACGACAACCGTCTGCTGAGCCTGGCCGCCGAACCGATGCTGCCGGCCGGCTGGCCTGGATTGCCGCGTGCTGTGCTGATCCCGATGCTGCTTCTGGCGGCGGCCGCCCTCTCCCAACGTCTGTTCCGCAGCCTTCAGCATTGGCAGCGCGATCGGCTGGAACAGGCCGGATCAAGCCAGGCCGAGGCTCTCTCCATTCACCGCACCCGCCTGATGGCCACGTTCACGGCGGTGAACAGCTATGTCTTGTTCAAGGGCAATCCCTTGGCGATCGGGGGCAGCCGCGGTGATGCTCTGGCCTCGATGCTGGTGATGGCCTGTACGTCGATCTGGCTCTATCGCGGCTGGCTGCGGGATCAAAGCCTCTACGAGCGGGAGAGTACCAGCACCAGTCTGCGCCGGCAGCTGGCCAGGATGGGGGCGCAGCTGCAGGAGCTGCTGGCGGGTCGGCGGCTGGAGGATCTCAATGCCAGCGAAGTTTTCGTCCTGGCCAAGGCTCTGCCGGGGCAGGCCAGCGCCCAGCGCCGGAGGTTGTACCAGGAGGTGCTTGCCGATCAGCTGCGCCAGGGCAGGTTGGATCGCTTCAGCGCCCAGGTGAAGCTGGAAGAGCTGCGCACCAGCCTTGGGCTGGACAGCCGTGATCACCGCAATGCTCTGGAACTGGTTTGCAGTGAAGAGCCGCAGCTCTCGGCCCTCACGCCCATGGAGCTGGCGGGCCTGGATCTGCGCCGCGGCGCCGCGCACGAGGAGATCGAGGAACTGCTTCGACTCGGGAACCACACCAGCCTGGAGGGGGCAATGCTCAGTCCCGGCAGCCGCCAGAGGCTGGAGCGGATTCGTCTGGAATGTGGACTCGAGGACGGCGACTGGCAGGATCTTCTGGCTGATTTCGGGCCAGGCTCGGCCCGCAGCCGGCGACAGCTCGATCTGCTGCTGGAGTTGCTGGCGGTGCGCCTGGGCGAGCGCAGCAGCCTGGAGCTGGCGAGTGCAGGCGACCCCCTGCTGAAGCCCCTGCTTCTGAGCCTGGATCGGCAGCTTGCGGCGCTGCTGCCCGATCTGGTCAACCTGCAGCAACAGGATCTGGAGGTGGGGGGGGAGACGCGGCCCGAGGCCGCCACCCTGGCGCTGTACCGAGCACTTCCCGCCACGGTGCTCACGTTGCTTGCCAGTGAGGATGCAACCACCATGGCTCTGGCGCGCTGGCTTGAGGATGGCTGCGATCGGCGACCCGTCGAGCGGGCCCTGCCCCTGCCAGAGCCTCGGGTGGTTCTGCAGAGGCTGGCCCACCCCGATGCACCAGGCGCTGCAGCCCGGCCGGAGCAGCGCTGGGCTGAGGATCGCCTCGCGCAACGGATTCCAGGCGGCTGCGCCCTGCTGGAGGAACTGGCCGGCCTGCCGGCTGGACTTGGCCTGCTGGACTGCCTGGAGGCGTCCGTGCTGTTGAATCTGCCGCAGCTGGCCCAGCTGCAGCGCTGGTCAGCAGGCCAGGTGATCCCTCTGGCGGGTGATTCGGTGGCCCTGTTAATGCGTGGCAGTTGCCTGCAGCGGCAGCGGGTCCTGATGGAAGCAGGCTCCGGTCCGTCGTTCGCCTTCCTCGGCCTGCTCGATTACATGGCAGGCAGCCACAGCAGCGGCGACCTGGAGGGCATCAGTGCCGGCCCGGAGGGCTGCGATCTGCTGCTCTTCCAGCGGGGGTCCTTCCGCGACCTGCTCGATGTTTCGCCCCTGTTTGAGCAGGCTCTGATCCGTCAACTCGCTCTGGGGTACCGGAGTCTGCGAAGCCAGATTCTGCACTGACCAGGTGCTCAGGCTGTTCAGCCGCTCAGGCCTTGATTCAGCGGCGCTTGCGTGAAGCGATCTGAAGCAGATCCCTCACCTGCTGCACTTGCCTGGCCAGGGCTGGATCGCTGTTCAGCTTCTTCTCAATCTGCTCCACGGCATACATCACAGTCGAGTGGTCCTTGCCACCGAAGACCTCCCCGATGCGGGGCAGGGAAAGATCGGTGCTGTGGCGAATCAGAAACATGCCCACCTGCCGGGCCTGACTCACCGCTCGCTTGCGGCTGGCGCTGCGCATCTCATCGATGCTGACGCCGAACACCTCCTCAACCTTGTCGAGCACCTGTTCCGGTTTCACCTCCACATCGCCACCGGCGGGATCGAGCATCGGCGCCACGGATTCCACGGTCATCGGCAGGCCGGTGATCGAAGCGAAGGCCACGGCCCGCGTCAGCGCTCCTTCCAGTTCGCGGATGTTGGAGGTGAAGCGGCCGGCGATGAACTGAATCAGATCACGAGGCAGGTTCATCTGCTCCTGCTCGGCTTTCTTATGAAGAATGGCCATGCGGGTTTCCAGGTCCGGAGACTGGATGTCAGCGATCAATCCCATCGAAAACCGTGAGATCAGACGCTCCTGCAATCGTGGGATCTGGCTGGGGGGGCGATCACTGGCGATGACGATCTGCCGGCCGGCTTCATGCAGGGCGTTGAAGGTGTGGAAGAACTCCTCCTGGGTGTACTCCTTGCCTTCCAGAAACTGGATGTCGTCCACCAGGATCAGATCGGCAGCCCGGTAGCGATCGCGGAACGCCTGCATGCCGTCCTTGCGGATCGCCTGAATCAGGTCGTTGGTGAAGGTCTCGGTGGAGACGTAAAACACCCTGGCGTCGTGGTTGATCTCCAGGCGGTAATGGCCGATGGCCTGCATCAGGTGGGTCTTGCCCAGCCCCACCCCACCGCAGATGAACAGGGGATTGAACTCGCGGCCGGGGGCCTCGGCCACCGCCAGGGCCGCCGCGTGGGCCATACGGCTGTTGGGACCCACCACGAAGCGGTTGAACACGTAGCGGGGATTGAGGCCCGGCACCACCTTGCGGGGTGTTTCCCCGGTGGGCTGCGGTGTCGGTGCCGCCGGGTTGGCATGACCGGTGGGGCCGGCCGGGGCCCCCAGCTCCCCTTCGGCGGCCGCCACCAGCACCTGCACGGGCTTGCCGGCGATTTCGCTGGCCACTGCCGCGATCGTGCCCAGGTAGTTCTTGCGCAGCCAGCCGCAGGCAAAACTGCTGGGGGCCTCGAGCTCCAGCTGGCCGTTGCGGAAGGCGCGGCAGCGGGCCGGCCGGATCCAGGTTTCGAAGGTGGGCTTGCTGAGACTGGCCTGAAGCGCCTGCTGAACCTGGTGCCACAGCTGGTCTGACTGCTGCACCGAAATCGTGGCCCGGCTTGTGGATGCCGAATATACGCAGGGCTCCCCGCGCAGTCGGTCTTTAATGAAGCCGTCTTCCGAATCCCGGCCCAGCCGCCCCATGCCCGCCCGCACCCCGAGCCTTCGCATCGCCATGGCTGGCGCCCTTGCCGGTGCCGCCGCCCTCCTGCTCACGGGTTGCAACGGCACTCTCCCGGGCCTGCCCGGGCGTGAGAAACCGGGGGTGCGGGTGAGCGACGCCGCCCCCAATGCCCCCCTGGCTCCGGGCAGCAATGTGATCGTGGATGCGGTCGCCAAGGTGGGTCCAGCGGTGGTGCGCATCGACACCACCAAGCGGGTGGTGAACCCCCTGGGGGGCATGTTCGGCCAGGGGCCGTCGATCCAGCAGCAGCAGGGCCTGGGATCGGGCGTGATCACCCGCTCCGATGGGGTGATCCTCACCAATGCCCACGTGGTGGAGGGGGCCAGCGAGGTGACCGTGACCCTCCCCGATGGCCGCACCTTCAGCGGCAAGGTGCTGGGCGGCGATCCACTCACCGATGTGGCCGTGGTGAAGGTGGTGGCCTCCCGCCTGCCGGTGGCTCCCCTGGGCAATTCCGAGAAGGTGCGGCCCGGCG
>JAYKHC010000115.1:0-24884 GCA_035285465.1 Cyanobacteriota bacterium | reverse complement strand
AACAGGCCAGAAGATCGGTATCCAGGGGGACGTAATCAGGAGTCCAGTACGTGTCGCGGTACTCCTTGACCCCAGCGTCATACTTCTTGCTCATGGAGATTCTCCTGTTGGGTCGGTGAGGGATTGGGACGAAAGAACGCCGACGTTTCTGGCGCTCGAATCGTCATCAGTCCTTCTGCCCGGCGTAGTTGCCGTTACCCAGTGCGGGCTCCACCTCGCGATGGGGGCGAGCGATGATGTGGGCCGCCACCAGTCCGTCACCCACTCGCTCGCAGGCGTCGGCACCGGCACGCACTGCGGCGTTCACGGCACCGGTTTCGCCCCGAACCATCACGGTGACGTAACCGCCGCCGACGAACTCGCGGGCGATCAGGCGCACTTCGGCGGCCTTGGTCATCGCGTCAGCGGCCTCAATCGCGGGGACCAGACCCCTGGTCTCGATCATGCCGAGGGCAATGCCCATGGTTTCAGTAGCCATTACCTGCTCCTTATGGAGGGGGTGGAATGTTCGTCGGCAACACTGCTCCCCGACAGATCCTCCCGTCAAGCCGCCAGAGAGGCAGCGGACATCACGGTTTCCAGCGACACCAATAAGCCCGGCTCATCGGTCCATAACAAAACGTTAGAGAATGTGTAGGAGCCCTAAGCCCCGACTGAGGCCACAGAGGACATCGACACCGCTGTTGCCAGAAAAAATAAGCAAATTTGCCTAGTATCAGAAAGGAGTCGGGGCCCCGGCCATCCCTGGGGGTGGAATGTTCAACCCATCCCGGCTCCACCCTTTTCGCTCAACCAACACAACTCCCGATCCGCTGCAGCCACCGCGAGGTTCGCGGCTCTTTCCTGCACAATGGCGAGCATTCCGATCCAGCCTCGTTGCGCAGCGGATCCCCCCTGCCCACCCTGGTCATCGCCAGTGGCAATCCCCACAAAGTGGAGGAGCTGAGCACGATGCTGGATCTCCAGGGTCTGCAGGTTCGCCGGAAGCCCGCAGACTTCGACGTGGAGGAGACAGGGGCCAGTTATCTCGAGAACGCCAGGCTCAAGGCTGAAGCCGTGGCCTGTCACACAGGCTCCTGGGCTCTGGCCGATGATTCGGGCCTGGAGGTTGATGCTCTGAACGGAGCACCGGGGCTGTTTTCAGCTCGCTACGCCCCCACGGATCACGAGCGGATCCACCGACTCCTCCAGGCGATGGGAGACAGCCTCTACAGGGGGGCGAGCTTCCGCAGTGCAATGGCTCTGGCCGATCCCGGCGGCACCACGGTGCTGGAAGCGGAGGGCACGTGTCGCGGCCTGATCCTGCGGGCCCCGGATGGCCATGGCCCCGGTTATGACAGCGTGTTCTATGTGCGCGAAGCCGGTTGCAGCTACGCACGCATGAGCACGCATCTCAAGAGCAAGCTCGGCAGCCGTGGCAAGGCTGCCCGGCAACTGGCTCCAGGATTGAAACGGCTGCTGGGCATCCGCTGATCAAGTCCGGGCTCTCCCGCCCCCTCGCTCAGCCGGCGGCGTTGGCATTGATCTGTTGGATGGCGCGCATGGCAGCGGCGGCCGCCTCCTCCACATCACCCTCCCGCCCGGCGAGGGTGAGGCGACCGAAAGCGCCCACGGCCTTCACGTCAACCACTGTGATGCTGGAGGCCTTCTCAGCCTCATTGGCCGCGATCAGGACGTAGCCCGCCGGTTCGGTTTCGAGGATGAACATGCTCATCCCAGCCTGAATCATGGAACCGCGACGGTTCTGGCGGTTGATGAGCACCGCGTGGTCAGGAGTGATGGCGCGGATGATCTCAGTCCAGCTGACCTCACAGCGACTGCGCTGCTCCACCCGGTTGCCGATGGCCTCGAGCACCACATCGCCGGAGTGCAGAACGCTGCTCTGATCGCGGTGATAGATGGCCAACGAACCGAAGGCCCGTTCCACCACCATCTGACCAAGCCGGACCGTGCTGGCCTTCAGGGCGATGTCGGTGACCCGATGCACAGCCATCCCGGGTGACACCTCCAGCCAGAGGCAGGCATCTCCTGGAATCGGGAGAAAGCCCTGGCTCACGGTTCCCATGTAGGCCGCCAGCTGAGGTTGCAGCGAGTCGAGAAACACGTAGGTGCGCAATTCAATCGACTGCACCTGGCTCGACTGCGTGGACAGCCGAGCGCCCTCACTGTCTGTGGTGATCACACAGCTGGCCCCATCCCTTTCGGGATCCACCAGGGTCCCTGTGATGGCAGGGCTTCCCCCCGCAGACCCGGCACGCCTGGGAGCCAGACCCGAGCGAGAGGCCGGGAACGGGGCAGTTGACCGCTGTCGGAATGCCCGATCGTCTGATGGCAGCGGACGCGCGGGCATTCTGAGGTGAACCTCTCCCGGCACCTTGGCCTGGAAATGTTGGGCGACTGTACCCCGGGGATCGTCGAAACCCTTGCGCCTCCGGCTCCAGCCGTTACCGTCCGGGCGCTTCCAGAGTTGACGCTCATGCCATCCAAGCGCAACGACTCACGATCCGACTCCGCCCCGTTGACGACGGAATCGGGTCCGATGGAGACAACATTCCCGGAGCCACTCACCAGCGAATGGATGGCAAAAGCCGTTGCTCAGGGCATCAAGCCGGAGCAGGCCCTGGCGTGCATCGGCCTCGGCCTGATGGGGAAAATCAACGGTTCGCCTTCTCTGCCCTGGATCTGGAACGAGGCTGAGGATGGGGGGCAAGCCGATGCGGCGGCCCTGCGCCAGAGACTCGAACTGGTCCATCTCGCCCTCGAGACCGGGGCCCCTCTGACAACCGCAGAAGTGACACTGCTGCTGGGGGCCCGCCCGGGGGGACCCGAGGTGGAGCGGGGCGGGCTGAGAGCACGGCGACTGGGCCGCAACGTCTGGAAACTGAGTCGTGGATCCGATCAGAACATCGAATCAGGGCGTGGCATCGACTCTCTGAGCTCTCAGGGATTCGCTCGTCGTTTCTAGTTCTGACTCAGCATCAGAGAATTCTCACTTGGCATCAGCACTCAGTATCAGCACTCAGCATCAGCACTCAGACCCACCAGTTTCATCGAACTCTCCCACATCTGAAGGGCTGTTTCCGGGTCACTGGCCTTCTCGGAAAGTTCCTGACGGAACTGCTGACGGCCATCGACCTGCCTGTTACCCCAGCTCCAATGCACACCTGAGACGTCGAACTCGGGTTCTGCCACAACCTGGGCAACCCGCTCTCCAGCAAGAGCCTGAGTGACGTAACCGCCGGTAATTTTTTTCTGGAACCAGGGAAAGATCTTCTGAAACAGCGGTGGAGTGTTGCGAAACAGCAGAGTGTCAGCCACACACCCCGGATACAAAGAGCAGAAAACAATCCCCATGCTGTCGTGCAGCCGTCGGTGCAGTTCCCGGGCTGTGATCATGTTGCAGAGCTTGCTGTCTTTGTAGGCTTTTCCAGGCTTGAAGGGCTTGCCGTCGGCCATGGCAATGGGCGGCTGGAAACCCGCACGGAAACCGGAGAGATCACCCAGATCGGCCGGGGCGGGGATTGGGATCCGACCACCCAGCTCCTTGGAATTGGCTGTCACGGTTCCCAGAATCACGACCCGACGGGAAGGGTGGCTGGATCGCTGCAGATCGGGAAGCAACAACTGAATCAGCAGGAAATGGCCCAGATGATTGGTGGCCATTGAAATCTCAAACCCCTGCGGTGAACGCTCGGGTTGCCTGAGGCGCGGCTTATACACAGCGGCATTGACAACAAGGGCATCCAGGGTGTTGCCAATCGAAGCAACCAGGGTTTCCACTCCCGCGCGCACACTTTCGAGATCGCCGAGATCCATCCGGATGTGGTGAAGGTGTTGTGACGGAATCCCCAGAGCTGCTGCTGCTGCGTCAGCTCTGACGGGATCCCGGTTCGCCGTCACAACCGTCCATCCACGCGACACCAACGCCCTCACGGCGTTCAATCCCACCCCAGAGGTGGTACCGGTGATCAGAACCGTCCCCGGGGTTCCGGAGTGGGCTGCGGTCATGGGTGACAGATCGGGCGCCTCAACTTAAAAGGATGCCTTGCACGGGAGGAAGCTCAGGGGCGCGGGGAAGCAGGCGACGAAGCCTCGCCATGCCACACCACGCGCAGACGGTCTGGCGCAATCCACTGGTTCTGCTCCCGCAACAGAGTCTGTTCGCCATCCACTCGGAAGAGGCGATCAAAGCGATCGCGGGAACGCCGGAGCTTGGACTGCTCCAGCTCCAGCACCGCCGTGAGCTCTCCATGGCGGTCCATGCGTTCCTGATAGGCCCGGGCCAGCTGCACCAGACTCACCCCCGCAAGCAGGGCGATGCTCAACTTGACCGTCAGGCCGATGCCGCTGCAGATCAGCTCGCGACGCTCCTGGGAAAGATCCGCTGCCGGAGCCAGTCCGGAAATCCCGGCCCGCTGATGCTGTGGATCAGGAACGGCGTGGAGTGATCGCCCTGACAGGGGGGCTGGCCGGATTGACGGGGAGCCGTTCCGGGGGAGTCGGGCTGCGCGCATAGGGTCCGTGCGCCATGGGCAGCGGGATGTCCTGAAGTTGTACCGCCCGCCGTGACCGTTGCCAAGCCGAGGCCGAGCCCTTGCTCACCCGGGAGGCGATCAGGCCCGGTAAAGACTGAAGCAGAGCCTCACAGCCAGAACTCCGGCATGGGCGGCCACCACAAGGGCAATCAGCACTTCGGCCTGGCTGAGAGCGTTGACCATGGCGACCCAATCCAATCGAGGAACGCCACCATTGTTCGATGGACCGTGGCTACGGTCCATCTCTGCCGGCTTCGCTGTCACAGCTCTTGATGGCTCACCCTTCCTCGTCTGCCCCGGCCAGGCCTCTCACCGTGAGTGCGCAACAGATCCGCGGTCTTGACCTCACCCCGCTGGCCTGCCTGCGCCAACTCGCTCCCGCCGAGTTACCGCAGCACTTCGGCAGCGTTTCACTGCATTTCAGCTGGCCTCGTTCGGCCGATGACCCGCGTGAGCTTTCTGAGATTGCTGAACTGAGGATCTGGAGCCTCTACGCCGATGCCTCCTGTCCGTGGCTTCCTCTGCTGCTGGAACGATCCGGAGGGGAACTCACCCGTCATGTCGCGATGTTGCTCCCCCATGCTTTCCACCGCAACGACGGGATTCGCTTCGCCCCCGAGAGTCTTGAACTGTGGATGACCCACAGGCTGTTTGTGCTGGATGGCTGGGCCAGGAGTCACGGACTCAACATGCGCCTGGGTCTGGGCCAGATGGCGACTGTCCTGGGCTATGAACTGGATCCCTCCTTCTGGGACACCCTTCCTGAAAACTGAGTGTGCATGGCCGGCGAATCATCGGCACGACGACCGTGAGCGAGACCATGGCGGCTGGAGAAACGTCGTTCCTTCTCAACCTGACGACAGCTCATGAGCGGCAACCGCTGCAGCTCTTACCGGCCTTGACGCTTGGCGGGGCCTGGCAGATGGCCATTGATGGCTGGATGCACGAGCGGCGTCAGAGGCTGCTCAGGCTCTACCGCTGGAGCCGTCCGACCCTGTCGATCGGCCATCACCAGAAACAGCTGGAGCCTCACTGGCTGGATCTGGCTGGAAGGGGCGTGATCGATCTGGTGCGGCGCCCCACGGGAGGCCGTGCCGTTCTTCACGGGGGAGATCTCTGTTATGCCCTGATCTGGCCCGATGCGATCGGCACCCGCACTCAGGTGTATCGCCAGGCCTGCGAGTGGCTGCGACAGGCCTTCGAGACCCTCGGTCTTCCGCTGCAGTTCGGTGAACAGACGGCGAGCGCCCAACGGTCGAGCTGCTTTGCCGTGAGCACCGCAGCCGATCTGGTGCACGCCCAGGGGGAGAAACGCATCGGCAGCGCTCAGCTCTGGAGACGGGGGTGCCTGCTTCAGCACGGCAGCATTCAGATATCTCCTCCGGCCGATCTGTGGCAGCTTGTGTTCGGAACACCCTCGCCCAGGCTCAGCGAACTGCCGGTGGGCGGCCAGGAGCTGGAGGCCATCCTGATGGATTCCGCCCGGAAATGGCTCCCGACGGCGGCCGGGGGGCTGGTTCCTCTGGCCCTGCCTTCTGATCAGCTGGCTGGAATCACGCGCAGGGCTGGGGAACTTCAGGATGGGCGGGCTTCTCCGGAGGCCACCATGGCCCTGACCACAGGAGCCAGGGCCAGGCCCAACGGATAGGTGTTGTGGCGTCGAGCGGTTTCCAGAAGTGAGGCGGGCAATCTCAGTCCAAGCTTTTTGAGCACCGCTTCACCCAGGTCCGGCCGATCGATGGTGCCGCAAGGCAAGCCGGCCGGACTCAACACCAGCAACCTGTCGGTATCGACCTCCTCCAACTGCTGGACGGCTTGCCAGAGGGGAGCGGCTTCCGCGATCGCCGGCAGGCTGGAGAGGGGGCGAAGGTGATCGCCGATGTTGTCAGCGTCCCAGCGCTGGACCGGCAGCTGCTGGAGCGGTTCATCATCGATGACTCCACGCCAGCGGCCGCTGTCGGTCACCAGCAGCCAGTCGCTGTGTCCGGAAGAGTCGGTGTCTGCCAACCGCAGCCGGCTGATGTCACGGAGTTTGGCGGAGGCTTCCAGCACCCGGAAACGGCGACCTGCAGCATCGCTGACCCTGAGCTCGTTGAGGCTCTGCTGCAGGGCCAGGAGCTGGTTCTGATTGCGGGCAGCACCAAGGCCGAACCAGCCGAGCAGCATCAACCAGACTCCCCCGACCCCCCGGCCGTTGAGCACAAGAACCGCCCCCAGGCCAACGGCCAGATAGGCCAGGAAGCGTCCACAGGCATTGGCCACCTCGATGCCGCGACGCTGGCTCCCACTGGCCTTCCACACCAGCGCCTTCACGATCAGTCCCCCGTCAAGGGGAAGGCCTGGGAGCAGGTTGAACAAGCCCAGAACGAGATTGAGCGTGGCCAGCTCACGGGCCATGGCACCCAGCCAGGGGCTCAGATGGGCTGCAGCATGGGTGCTCTGCAACAGCACGGCTCCCAGGGCGAGGCTCACAGCCGGTCCGGCTGCAGCCACCAGAAGCGCACCGAACGGAGTGCTGCACTCCCGCTCCACCGTGGCGACACCCCCCAGCAGAAAGAGGGTGATACTGCGGACTCTGACCCCCTGAGCGAGAGCCACCAGCGAATGGCCGAGCTCGTGCAGCAGAACGGAGATGAACAGAAGGAGGGCGGTAGCAAGCCCAAGCCCCCACTGCGCAGGCGGATTGAGCTGAACCTGAAGTTCCTGGGCGTACTGCTGCTGGAACGCAGCGGTCGCCAGAATCAGGATCACGAACCAGCTCGGATGGATCCGCAGAGGAATTCCTCCGAGCTTCAGCAATTGCCAGCCCTCGCCCACGGGTCTTCCCTTCAAGCCGCGATCCTAGAAAGGTGCGGTCCTCGCGGCTGAGCGATCCGTGTCGGCGGATTCGGAACATCCATGACACCGCTGCTCAAGATCTGTGGCCTGCGCAGCAACGACCAGGCTGCAGCCATTGCCGGCCTCGGTGTTGATGCAATCGGTGTGATCGCCGTGAAGGCCTCACCCCGCTGGGTCCCCCAGGAGGATCGGACGTCTCTGTTCCGATCGATTGCGGCCATGGCCCCGAGCTGCCGACGGGTGCTGGTGATGGCGAACCCCGGTGAGCAGGAGCTGAAGGGTCTGAGGCTCGGGGATGACTCCCCCACGACGCTGCAGCTCCACGGAGACGAGTCGCCGGAACACTGCCGCCAGCTGAGGGATCGCTTCCCTCAGCTGGAACTGTGGAAGGCGCTCCGGATTCGACGACCCTCGGATCTGGCGCAGGCCGCCCCTTACAGCTCCGTCGTGGATGCTCTGCTGCTCGATGCCTGGGTCCCCGATCAACTGGGGGGGACAGGCCATCGCCTGCCCCTGGAGTGGCTGGCGGGCTTCTCCCCACCATTGCCATGGTGGTTGGCCGGTGGCATCAGGGCCGATCGCGTCGCCGAAGTGCTCAAGGCTGTTCAACCCAGCGGGCTGGATGCCTCGAGCGGCGTTGAGAGGGCCCCTGCCCTGAAGGATATGGAGGCTGTCGAAGCGCTGCTCGCAGCGGTGCGGACTTGGCCTGCAGCCCTCCACTGAGCAAGATTGAGAAGCAATCACGGAAGGCTTGAGGATTCGCATGCCCTCGTTCCGCCGCTCCACAGGCCTGGTCGCCGCCGGGGTCGCCATCGGCATCTGCAGCAGCCTGGTTCCCTGTCTTCATCTGCCGCCCGCCCGCAGTCAGGATCTGGTGGGATGCCAACTCACCGATGAAGGACAACTGCAATGCGTTCCAGGCGTGAGCGCGGCCCCACAGGCGCAGATCAGGGCTCTGCGCCAGGGGATCAACTCGGATCTGCAGCTTGAAGGCGCCCTTCAACAGCAGATTGAGGGTCTCCAGCAGCTGGTGCTGACCGGCGAAACCGTCACCGGTCAGCTGTTGAGAGCGACCGCCCTGGATGAAGCACTGACGCGGCTTCCACCCTCAGCGTTTCATTGGTATCGGCTCCCGGAGGGTGCCAGCACCTGGATGCTGATCAGCGAGGCCACTGGACCCAGCTATCGACTCCAGGCGGCCGATCTGAAGGCCATGGTGATGCTGGTTGTAGCCCGACCTTCAGCCCAGGGCAGAAGCGAGCGCCAGGTCTCCGGCACGGTGGGGCCCATCCAGCCGTCGAGCCCCTGAGCACTCAGGTGCTGAGCAACGCCTCCTGCTGCTTCACGAGTTCAAAGAATTCAGCCTTGAGGCTGGGATCGCTGCGGAAATCACCCCGGACCACGGAGTTGACCATGCTTGTCTGGGGTTCCTTCACACCACGCCATTTCATGCAGTAATGCTGAGCTTTCACAAGAATCGCCAGCCCCTGGGGCTCGCAGAGACGCTCAATTTCATCCGCGAGAATCATCACAGCCTCTTCCTGAATGTGGGGGCGTGAGAAAACCCAATCAGCAACACGTGAAAATTTTGAGAGGCCGATCACGCGAGATCCAGGCTTGATACCGATCCAGCAGTTACCCAGGATCGGCACAAGGTGATGGGAGCAGGCGGAACGCACGGAGATCGGACCAACAGTATAGATTTCATCCAGTTTCTTGACATTCGGGAAGCTGGCAATCTTGGGCTGCTCGTGATAGCGCCCCTTGAACACCTCGTGGATGTACATCCGCGCCACCCGTTCAGCAGTCTCCTCGGTGTTGTGATCGTTATCAATATCAATCACAAGACTCCGCAACAGCTCCCGCACCTTGCCAGCGACCTCGATCTCCAACTGCTCAAGTTCACCCTCCACCAGGTAGTCGGCAATGTTGTCATTGGCGAAGAAGGAGGCTCCGGCAGCCTGAAGCCGCTGGCGGATTCGAAGACTGGCAGGCTGCAGGGTCGTTTCAGCAGCAGCGCCCCGGGAGGCCATGCTTGAAGGAAGGGTGGATGTCATAAGGGACTCAGAGCGCGCCGGCAGTCGGCATGAGGGTGAGGTCTTCGACCACCTGGTGGTCTGGCAAGCCAGCCAGGTAGAGCAGGGCAGCGGCCGCTTGATCGGCCGACAGCATGGCACGGCGATCAAAGTTGCTGTCGACGGTCTGGCTATCCCAGAGCGGCGTATCCACTGCACCCAGGGTCAGTGTGGAAACACGGATTCCATGGGACCGCTCCTCTTCGGCGAGGCAACGGGTGAATGACTGAAGCGCCGCTTTGCTCACGCAGTAGGCGCCCCAGTCGAGGAAGGCGTGGCGTGCGGCATGGCTGCTCACGTTCACGATCAAACCTCGCCCCCGCTCACGCAGAGACGGAAGCACGGCCTGACAGACCTGAAACACGGAGGTGAGATTGAGCTGAAGCAACCACTGCCAGTGCTCGAGCGGCATGGAGGCGAGCGAGCCGGTGTATCCGGCTCCCGCGTTGTTGATCACCACATCGGGTGAGCCGCCCTTGCTGATCAGGTCGTTGATCGCCGGTGCAATCTGGGCGGGGTCGCTCAGATCAACTTCCGAACTGAACACGGAACCGGCCGATCCGCGAAGCTCCGACACGAGAGCCTCGAACGACTGAGAGGGGCGTGCCACGAGCATCAGGCTGTAACCGGCAGAGGCAAAGGCCCGCGCCGCTGCGGCGCCGATCCCCCGGGAGGCTCCGGTGATCAGAACAGAAAGCACGGCAAGAGGGAGATGAAAGAACGTGGACTCGGGGACCGGAGTGCAGAGGCTCGTCGAACCTGTTGAAAACCTTAAGAGGCGACGGGTGGATCTGCGGCTGCATTCTCAAGGAATTGCCCCATTGCTCTGAACTTGAGGTAGCGCTGATCAAGCAGTTGCTGCCCGTCCAGCTGGGCCAGCTCTGCCAGGGCGTGCTGCAGAGCTTTCTTGAGGGTATCGGCCGCCTGAAGCGGTGCCCAGTGGTTACCTCCCGATGGTTCCTCGAGAACCTGATCCACAATTCCGAGCCTGAGCAGATCAGAACCCGTGATCTTGAGAGCTTCCGCAGCAACAGGAGCTTTTGAAGCATCCCGCCAGAGGATGGAAGCACAGGCTTCGGGACTGGCCACGGTGTAGACGCTGTGCTCGAACATCAACAACCTGTCGGCCACACCGATCCCCAGGGCGCCACCGGATCCGCCCTCCCCGATCACCGTGGCCACGATCGGAACCCGCAGCCTGAACATCTCACGCAGATTCACAGCGATGGCTTCCCCCTGGCCCTGTTCCTCAGCCAGCACTCCCGCATAGGCACCGGGGGTATCGATGAAGCTGAGAATCGGCAGCCGAAACCGGTCGGCATGATCCATCAACCGCATGGCCTTGCGATAGCCACCCGGTGATGCCATTCCAAAATTGCGGGCCACGTTCTCTTTGGTATCCCGGCCCTTCTGATGGCCAAGCACCACAACCCCCTGGGTCCCGATCCGGGCAATGCCACCGATCAGGGCCTGATCATCTGAGCCCCGCCGGTCGCCATGAAGTTCAAGGAACTCGTCCGTGATCAGCTGCAGGTAATCAAGGGTGCTGGGCCGCTGTGGATGGCGGGCCACCTGGATCTTCTGAGCCGGGGTGAGTGCGTTGAAGATCTCCTTGCGGCGTCGGGTCGCCAGGGTTTCGAGCTGCAGAAGCTGCTGGCTCACATCAACCTCGGAGTCCCGTGCCAGCTGGCGGATCTGCTCGATCTGATCCTCCAGCTCCACCAGGGGCTTCTCAAACTCCAACAGAGCGCGACGGGCCATCGGGTGGGGAGGGATGGGGGAGGGGAGAGGTGTTCAGGCGATCACGAGACGGGGTGTCCGTGACTCAGGCCAGCAGCGGGTCGCGATGGGCCTGACCCACTTCAAGGCTGATGGGAAGAAAGCCGTGGCGACGTGAAGCAGCTCCGATCAGATCCATGGCTTCAAGGGTGATGTTGTTTCGTCCCCAGCTGAAGTTGGTGTGCATCTGCTCGAAGTCGAGCAGCATCGCTTCGGCAAAGCAGGCGAACATCTGCCGCTGCGGTCGATCCATTTCGGCAACTTCCATCATCTGCCAGCCGATGTCCTGCCAGAACTCCACGATCCCACCCTTCAGCACATGGACTCCATCAGCGGCCGCCCTGCTGTTGAGGTTCTTGGGATAGCCGCCGTCAATCATCAGGCAGGGCCTTCTGAGCGAGCCTGTCTCGATCTGGAGACCCTGTGGAAGGCTCGCCACCCACACCACCACATCAGCCAGAGGAAGAGCTTCATCAACGCTGAGGATGCGTCCCGAACCGAGGGTCTGCTGAAGATCGATCAGGGGCTGAGGACGTCGAGCCACCAGCAGAAGTTCCGCCACACCCTCACGCTGAAGCCAGCGGCAGACGGCACTGCCGATGTCACCGCTGGCACCCACCACGGCGACCCTGGCCTGAGAGAGATCAATGCCGAGGCTCTGTGAATTGCTGAGCACCTGTTGGCAGATCACCCAGGCGGTGTGAGTGTTTCCGGTGGTGAATCGACGCCATTCCAGCTCAACTGCGCTGACACGCTCCTCGCGGAGCAGATTCATGTCTTCAAAGATGATCGAGGTGAACCCTCCGAGGGCGGTGATGTCAATACCGCGCT
This sequence comes from Cyanobacteriota bacterium, assembly GCA_035285465.1. Classification (GTDB taxonomy): domain Bacteria; phylum Cyanobacteriota; class Cyanobacteriia; order PCC-6307; family Cyanobiaceae; genus UBA5018. The sequence continues at coordinate 12,826 of JAYKHC010000115.1, read as the reverse complement.
TCTGGGCGAGTTCCATCGCCTTGAGCACTTTGCGCTTGGCGGTCTTGAACCGCCGCAGCATCTCGGGAACAAAGACCGAATCGATGTAGGCACCCTGGATCTGCCGTCCTGTGGGGCTCGTCACCGTGACCGTTTCAACCAGCTGGGGAGGAGCAGCACACCACATGTCGAGGTCTCCCTCGGCGTAGTCGTCGTAACCGAGCTGCCTGGCCTTGGTGCGAGCGGCCTCGAGGCTGGTGGAATGACCGATCAGGCCGAACATGGGCTGATGGGGAGAATGTCGCGCACGCTACATGCCTGATCCGATCGGGACGTCTCAGCCAACCAGTGCTGAGGCCGCCAACCTGGCGATTTCACGACCGCTGAAGCCGATCTCAAGCAGAGCTTCCTGGTAGGAGCTCAGGAAATCGGCCATCAGATCCTCCTGATCCATGCCCAGGGTCGCCGCATCGGCAGCGACCTGCTCCAGCATGCGGCGCACAAGGGGAAGGTTCTCGCGGTTGGCCTGCTCGAACTCCGGCCGGACGGAATCAAGATGGGCCTTGAGCCATTCCTGGCCATAGTTGAGATGGGTGTATTCATCCTTGACCACACCCTCGGTGATTTTGCGCGCGAAGGGATCGGCAACCGGGATATAAATGTGATAAGCCGAAATGGCAAATGCCTCGATCAGAATGGCCTGAATCAGCAGGCAGGTGGCGGTTTTTCCCTCGGCCAGCGCTTTCTGGAAATTGGAGTGAAGGGGTGAGAAGAAGCGCTGGGCGAAGTCCATGTCAGCAATCACGCCGAGGTTGCTGGCGCAGGCGGTGAAGCCTTTCTTGTGCTTGAGCTCCATCCGGGCGAGGCGAACCAGCTCTTCAGCCTGGTCTGGGATCAGGGTTCCAAGGGACACGTAGTTGTCGTGAGCTTCCTGTTCCCCTTCGATCACGATGGCGTTGATGCGGCTGTAGGCATCCTTGTAGGCCTCGCTGGCGAAGTCGGGCAGGCCCGATGCCATGGGCTCGGCTGGGGTGGCAAGGGTCACCACGTCGTCCCCACTGAAAACAGCTATTGACTCTAACCAGTCTCAATGGCTTTGGGGCCCCGGCCAGTCACTGACAAGAAGCGAGGCGAACCGCTTCCTCCAACCGGTGACCAGAGCGTCGAACAGTTCGCCACCGAGGCCGGCGTCGGCCTCCCGCGAATCGCCGATCACACCCGTGGCACTCACCTCTGAGGTGATCCAGGCACAGGGCGCCTCTCCCTCCAGGCTCCAGCCCTCGGGGATGGCGGCCCCTCTCTCTCCGTCAACAGGCCGATCAGGCCCGACCAGATCGAGATCCAGATGCATCATGAGGCTGGTTTCGGCAAGACCGGCGTGCAGGCCCTGGCTGCGCTCGGGCTCGGGGATCCGGCTCCAGACCTGCTCCGGGCCGCTCCAGAGGAAGCACGGCAGAACCGCCAGGGCCGGGGAGGCATCCCGCAACTGGCGCGCAGCAACCTGCAACAGGCCGATCTGCCCCCCATGGCCGTTGAAGAGCACCAACCTGCGGAAGCCGGATTCAACAAGACACCGGCCAACCGTCTGGACCAGGTCGATGATCAGACCGGCAGGCAGCGAGAGGGTGCCGCTGAAGCCCCGGTGTTCCGGGGAGAATCCCAGGGCCTGAAGAGGCAGGCGCAGGATCGGAGCCTGCGCCGGGAGCCCGTCCAGAACAGCGTCAAGCACGCGATCAGCGAACAGGCCATCCGTCCCCAGGGGCAGATGAGGACCGTGCTGCTCCACGGCACCGAAAGGCCAGACGACTGTGCTTCCAGGCTGCATGGCCAGCTGGGCCGCAGCAGCAGCTGTCAGACGTTCAAGGCGACGCTCCATGGGCTGGGCTGGGCTGGGCTGGGCTGGAGACGAGGGTCCACGTCTTTACAGTGTGGAGTCTCCCTCCTTCCGCGTCGATGGCCGCTCCCGGAAATCAGCAGCCACCCGTCTCGACAGGCTCCGGTGGCCCTCCCGCCGCCCCCCGTCCGGCCCCGCCGGCGGGTCTGCGACCCCGGCCCAAGCCCTCACCGCGCAAGCCACCCCAGGTGCTGCTGATCAGGAAGGAGGAAACCGAGCCCTCGGCCCCTGCCGTGGCCTCATCCTCAGTCCAGGCCCCTGCCGTGGCCCCGACTCAGCCGCCCCAGCGCACCCCCGACATCACCAAGACCGGGCAGGACGATCTGATCGACCTCGCGGCGCTCGAGGGCCTCACCATGGCAGACCTGCTCGGACCCGAGGGGCAGGCGCCGCGGGCACGTCAGCAACGTCCCTCGACATCCCCCACCAGCACACCCACGGCACAGCGGGTTCTGGATGAATTCGACTTCGACGAGGAGGCCTTTCTGGCCGCTCTCGACGAACAGGACTTCGTGGGCACCGCCGGCGAGGTGGTGAAAGGCACCGTGATCGGCCTGGAAAGCGACGGGGTCTATGTCGACATCGGCGGCAAGGCCCCAGGCTTCATGCCCAAGAAGGAGTGCGGCCTGGGGGCGATCACCAACCTCAAGGAGCGCTTCCCCCGTGGGCTCGAGGTGGAGGTTCTGGTGACCCGGGACCAGAACGCTGACGGGATGGTGACCATCAGTGCCAGGGCCCTGGCCCTTCGCCAGAGCTGGGAGAAGGTCAGAACCCTCCAGAAGGACGGCAGGGTGGTTCAGGTGAAGGTGAACGGTTTCAACCGCGGTGGAGTCACCTGCGATCTGGAGGGACTCCGGGGGTTCATTCCCCGCTCACAGCTCCAGGATGGTGACAATCCCGAAGCCCTGGTTGGCAAGACCCTGGGCGTGACCTTCCTCGAGGTGACGCCCGAAACCCGTAAACTGGTTCTTTCCGAGAGAAAGGCCGTCACCGCAGCACGGTTCGCCGATCTGGAGGTCGGCCAGCTCGTGGAGGGTGTGGTGGTCTCCGTGAAGCCCTACGGGTTCTTTGTGGATCTGGGCGGCATCAGCGGCCTGCTCCACCAGAGCGCCATCACGGGCGGCCAGCTGCGTGAGCTTCGCGAAGTTTTCGATCAGTCGGATCGGGTGAAGGCGCTGATCACCGAGCTCGACCCGAATCGCGGTCGGATCGCCCTCAACACAGCACTTCTGGAAGGCCAACCCGGGGAACTGCTGATTGAGCGCGACAAGGTGATGGCCGAAGCCGGCGAGCGGGCCCATCGTGCCCGCTCGATCCTGCGTCAGCAGGAGCAGAGCGCCGGATGAGCGAGCCTTTCAGCCCGGACTGGGAGCTCGACTATTACTCCCGACCCATCCTTGAGCCCGATGGCAAGAAGCGCTGGGAACTGCTGATCTGCTCAAGTCCATCCCCGTTTTCTCCTGGTAACGGCTTCCGGCAGGTGATTGACTGCCCCGCCGGCAGCGTGAATTCGATCTGGTTGCGCGAGGCCCTGGAATCGAGCCTTCGGCAATCCCGGGACCAGGGATTCGGCACACCGCGCCGGCTGCGCTGCTGGCGGGCCTCGATGCGAACGATGGTTCAGCGTGCAGCGGAGGGACTGGGGTTGGAGCTGGTGCCGAGCCGGCGCACCTATGCCCTTGTTGAATGGCTGCAACAGCGGGAGCGAGAGGTTTACCCCACCGAGCCCGGCTACATGGTGGGCCCCCTGGCACCTCCACCCAGGGGCCTCCGCCCCGTTCCGGTTCCCCTTCCGGAGGCCGCCCGCGGTGACCGATGGGCCTGGGCAACCCTTCCGGTGGGCCTGCTGGCCACGGCGGCGGAATGGGACTGCGGATTCGCGGAGCTTGTCCCGCTTCCCTCCGGTCCGGATGGCCAGCCCCTGGATCCTGAATCCCCCGTACCCGGAATCCGGCTGTTCAGCGCCAGCCGTTCTCTGGCGATAGCCGGCTGGCTGGCTGGCCTGGAGCCTGTACGCCTCGAGCTGGATGGACTGCAGCTGGTTCTCGAAGCCGGTCTGGAGGATCGCTGGCTGCTCTCAACCCTGGCCGCCGAAGAGGCCGAGGCTGCCGCCGAAGCCCTGGACCGCGCTCGCAGCCTGAGCCAGGGGCTGCAATTCATCGCTGTTCAGGCCACCGAACAACAGCCGGAGCTGGCCGGATTCTGGATGATGCGCGACCTGCCGGATGCCTGAGCCAGGGTTCGATGGCTGAAGCAGTGGACCCTCCCTTCGATCTACCGGACTCCCGGTTCAACACACTCGAGGGCTGGACCTGGGTGGGGTGTTACGGGGGGTACTACCTGCAGTCCAACCTGCTGGAGGATTTCGAGCATGGATTCTTCACACGCCAGTGGCAGGGCCGCGGGCCGGACGTGCTGGCCGGTTACATGAGTGCGGGGGTGACCGTTCATCGCCTCCAGCAGATTCACAGCGCCACGGTCCTGCCTGCCTCCGCCGCCGCCAGGCTCCCCTGGCCGCAGGCCGATGGACTGGTGAGCGATGCGGGCGGCCAGAGCCTCTGGGTCTGCGGTGCGGACTGCACACCCGTGTTGATCGCCGATCCCCGCCGCGGAACCGTGGCGGCCTGTCATGCCGGCTGGAGAGGCGTGGCGGGTCGCATTCTGATTGCCGCCATCGAACAGCTGGAAAAGGCCGGAGCTGATCGCTCGGAGCTGATCGTGGCCCTTGGCCCTGCTGTGAGCGGTGAGCGCTATCAGGTTGAACGGACCGTCGCGACGCAGGTGGCCCACGCGCTGCAGCAACCGGGTGCATTCCCTGATGCGGAAAGGGCCCTCAACGAGCTGAAAGCCGCCGGAGGGCTGCTGCAGGACCCCTCTCCGGGGCATGACCGCCTTGACATCCGGGCGGCAGCCGCCTGCCAGCTGGCGCGGGCAGGGCTTGCCGCTGAGCAGATCTCCATCTGCCCGCTCTGCACGGCAGGTGAACCGCTGCTGTTTCATTCCTGGCGCCGCGATCAGGTGAAAGCTGTTCAATGGAGCGGCATCGTGAGTCAGTCCTGACCGAGAAGGCTGAGCTGGATCCCACCCGCCAGGCTCTGCGGACGTTGACGTCGTCGCGGCGATGATCCGCGAACCGCAACCTTCCCTTCCACCCGGGGCCGCGTCTGGAACCAGCTCAGCAGAGCGTCCATCGCCGGCTGATCCAGGGCGGACGGATCCAGGGCGGCTGGAAGCAGCTCCTGCCGTTGCAGACGGGCCCACTGCACCTTTGCGGTGGGAATCACCGCCGCGCCGAACGGGGTGACGTCGTCGGGCAGGAGGGTGAAGGATCCCGGCCGCCAGTGGCGCTGCCGTTGTTCCAGCGCAGCCAGCCGCTTGCGCCGCGCACTCTCGTAATCAAGGATGGGCCTCGGATAGCCACTCATCTGAGGAGGCATGCCGAGCTGATCATTGGTGAGATCGGCCAGCTGGGGCAGCCAGCGGCGAATGAAGATTCCCTGGGGATCGCAGCGGTCCACGGCAACCTGTCCGGGGTGGTAGATCCGTGTCCAGGCTCGTGCGCCGACAGCTGTCACCCCTGCGTGCATGGCCCATTGATAGTGATCAATCGGGCAATCGCCATCAAAGAGGTGGCGCATGTAATGCAGAGCCCCGAATCGCCAGTCGATCCCGCAGAGATTGACCAGAAAACTGGCGTAGATGGCTCTGCTGCGGAAATTGAGCTGACGCCACCCACCTTCAGCCTCCAGGCAGCGAGCAGCGGCATCAACGATCGGGAAGCCTGTGCGGCCCTCCCGCCAGGCCCGATAGAACTCCTCCTGCTGATCAGACAGATTCTCCTCATCCGGCAGGTCATGGCAGCTCCACAGGGATCGCAACTCCAGCTGGGGGAGGTAGCGGAAGCGCTGAGCCATGCCGGCCCCCCAGCGCAGGCGACTCACCAGCTGTTGCCAACTTCGCTGCTGGCCGCTGCAGCCATGGCGCAGCGCTTCGATCTGCCGGATCACCTGACGAGCCGTGATCTGGCCGAATTTGAGGTGCGGGCTGATGCCTGTGGTGGCGAGAGCCGCCGGTTGGCTGAGCTGCCAGGAATAGTTTCGACCGCCGCGCCCCGCACAGAAGTCGGCCACAAGGCGCTCGGCGGCTCTGGTCCCAGCCGGGGGGAGCGGCTTGCGGTCATCTCGGAGTCCGAGCTCGGCGAGCGAGGGAATCGGAAGGTCGGCCAGGGGATGGTTGAGATCATCGGGAGCGGGAGGCACACAGATCCGCGCGGGTGCCGGCAGGGGAGGGGCGGCCATCTCTCCATGCCAGAACCGCCGATACTCGTGATAAGGGAGAAGACAGGCTGTTGCTCCGGGTTGCTCGATCCAGCGCAGAGCAATTCGTTCCTGGATCAGTCGCTTGGCAAGCTGCGCATCCCTCACCCGGCCCACGATCCTCTCGCAATCGGCATGGGCCACTACGGCATCGGCCCCACTGCTGTGAACCAGGGCCGTGATCACCTCCACCGGATCTCCCTGCCGCACCAGCAGACGCCCCCCCCGCTGGCGCAGATCACGGTCGAGCGCCTGCAACGAAGCCAACAGAAATGCCACCCGGGAGCTGGCTGTTTCTGGATGGAAAAGAAGGTTCCGATCAAGCACGAAGAGGGGCAACACAGCACCCCCCCGGGCAGCCGCACACAGGGCTGGACTGTCAGACAACCGCAGATCGCGGCGAAACCACACCACCTGCAGGGCCATTGCGATCAGAGACCCGGCTTGCGCTTCTTACCCACCAGCCGCAATAATGCAGTAGTTGCATAAATCTCATCAATGCTCACTGGAGTCGACCTGCTCGCGAAGGTCAAAGAACTAGGTGACGTCAGCAAATCCGACCTCGTGCGGGCCTGCGGGTACGTTTCTGCCAAGCGCGACGGAACTGAAAGACTTAACTTTACAGCGTTTTATGAAGCACTCCTCAATGCCAAAGGCGTTGATTTCGGCACCGCCACCAAAGCTGGCAAAGGCGGGCGCAAACTGAGCTATCTCACCAAGGTCCAGTTCAACGGCAACCTGATGGTGGGTCGTGCCTACACAGCCATTCTCGATCTCAAGCCCGGGGATGAATTCGAGATCAAGTTAGGCCGGAAGCAGATTCGGCTCGTTCCTCTCGGAGCCGAGGAAGAGGAAGAATGAGTTGCCGGCGGATCAGCTGCAGATGCTCAGCGCAACAGCCTCGGCCAGCTTGATCCCATCAATGGCAGCAGAGAGAATTCCCCCGGCATAGCCACCTCCCTCTCCACCGGGGTAGAGCCCGGGGGTGTTCGTGCTCTGCAGATTTTTTGAATCTCTTGCCACCCTGACCGGAGACGACGTCCTCGTCTCGACACCGGTGAGCATCGCTCCCCCGCTCAGAAACCCTTGAATGCGTTCTGCGAAGACCGGCAGGGCTTCGCGGATGGCTCCGCTGGCGAAAGCGGGCAGACAATCCAGCAGATTTCCAGATCTCACCCCAGGCTGATAAGAGGGAAGGACGCTGGATGGCGTGTCGGAGATTTCAGAGACCCTGCCGGCAAGAAAATCGGCGGCAGATTGAACCGGTGCCCGGAATCCGCCTCCTCCGCACTCGTAGGCAAGCCGTTCCCAGTGGCGCTGGAATGCCACCCCAGCCAGGGGATCGCCAGGCACCCTGGCAAACGTTTCGAGATCACTCAGGTTCACGTTCACCACAAGAGCGCTGTTGGCGTTCCTCTCATTTCGGCTGTGCTGACTCATCCCGTTGGTGACCACACCTCCAGGCTCTGATGCCGCCCCCACCACAAGCCCACCCGGACACATGCAGAAGCTGTAGACATCACGTCCCTTCAACCCAGGCTCCCTGCAGTGATGAACAAGCTTGTATTCCGCAGGGCCCAGCCGTGGATGGCCTGAGGCGGCACCATGACGGGCCCGATCGATGAGGGGTTGGGGATGCTCGATGCGCAGACCCACGGCAAAGGGCTTGGGTTGCATGGCAACCCCCTGGCGTTGAAGCTGAGCGAAGGTGTCACGGGCGCTGTGACCGATGGCCAGCACCACATGGGCAGCGCCGATCACCTCGCCGCCTTCCAGCACCACTCCGCTCAGCCTGCGGGTGTCGGGCTCCAGAGCCAGCGCCTCAACCCGGCAGCCGAAGCGAACCTCTCCCCCGAGTGCCTGCACGCGGGCCCTCAGCCCCCTCACCACCGTGGCCAGTTTGAACGTGCCGATGTGGGGGCGGTGCAGGGTGAGGATCTCCGGATGGGCACCGGCGGCCGTCAGTTCCTCAAGCACCTTGCGCACGTAGGAACGGGGCTCACTGACCTGGCTGTAGAGCTTGCCGTCGGAAAACGTGCCCGCCCCGCCTTCTCCGAACTGGGCGTTGGACTCCGGGTTGAAAGGCAAGCGGCCCTTCCAGAACCCGAACGTATCGATGCTGCGCTGTTTCACCGGTTGCCCCCGCTCCAGCAGCAGCGGTCTGAAGCCCATCTGAGCCAGCACAAGCGCAGCGAAATAGCCGCACGGTCCAGCTCCCACCACCACGGGGCGTCCAACTGAAACGGGCCTTCGACCCGGCTCCACCACAAAGCGATAGCCCTCATCAGGAGTGGGCCGCAACTGGGGATCACCCTGGGCTCGAACCAGCAGATGACGCTCAGCATCCGGATCGAGATCAAGATCCAGGCAATAAACAAGCGCCACAGCCGACTGCTTCCGAGCATCGATGCTGCGCTTGACCAACCGGATATGCCGTAACTGGCCAGGCCGCAGGCGCAATCGCTTCAGCACGGCCGCCTCGAGTTCTGCCTCGCTGTGATTCAGCGGCAATTTCAGCTCGCTCAGTCGCAGCACCGGCGTCCCCGCTTTGCTGTATTCCAGCAGGTGTCACGGGGCCCCGCTGTTCCCCGGTCCCTGCCAGCGTTGGTGTCGTTGGCCCCCTTGTGATGAGCCTGCTCCATTGCCCCCTTTGCATCGGGCTGGCCCTGCTCAGCATTGTCCGAGGTTGCAGCCACGCTGCGCTGTTCTGGAAGCTCCGGGATATCACCGTCCCCTCCGGCCCCGTTCTGGCCGACCGCTGAAACAGAGGCCCGGACGGCTCCCGGGATCAGGCCTCTCCCGGGCAGCGCCATCCGCTCAATCCCCAGCGGACGCCGCTTCAATCTCCGCGACCCGCAGACGCACATCAAGCACGGCATCAGGGTTGAGGCTGATCGAGTCGATTCCTTCTTCGACCAGGAACGCCGCGAAGTCCGGATGGTCACTGGGGGCCTGGCCGCAGATGCCGATCTTGCGACCGCAGCGACGGACGGTGCGGATCGCCTGGCGGATCAGCTCCACCACCGCGGCATTGCGTTCGTCGAAGAGATCAGCCACCAGGGCTGAATCACGATCGAGCCCAAGGGTCAGTTGGGTGAGGTCATTGGAGCCGATCGAGAAGCCATCGAAACGCTCGGCGAAGGCTTCTGCAGCAATCACGTTGCTGGGGAGCTCGCACATCACAAACACCTCCAGCCCGTTTTCGCCACGCACCAGACCATGGCGCGCCATTTCCGCCAGCACCTTGTCGCCCTCCTCAGGCGTGCGGCAGAAGGGCACCATCGGAATCACATTGACCAGTCCCATCCGTTCACGCGTCCGCCTGAGGGCCTCACACTCGAGGCCGAACGCCTCGTGGAAGGAGGCGGAGTGATACCGCGAAGCGCCGCGCCAGCCCAGCATCGGGTTCTCCTCCTTCGGCTCAAAGTCGCTGCCACCGAGAAGGTTGGCGTACTCGTTGCTCTTGAAATCAGAGAAACGCAGGATCACCGGCCTGGGGAAGAAGGCTGCCGCGATGCGGGCCATCCCCTGGCTCAACCTGTCCACGTAATACTCGGCAGGCCGGCTGTAACCACGGGTGAGAGCTGCGATGGCATGGCGCACCTCCGGATCTCTCACCTGCTCAGGCCGCAGCAGGGCCAGCGGATGAACCCGGATCTGATTGGCAATGATGAACTCAAGCCGTGCCAGCCCCACGCCGTCACAGGGCAGCTGAGCCAGCTTGAAGGCCTCCTCCGGATTGCCCACATTCATCAGAATCCGGGTCCGGGTGGTCGGCAGGTCATCCAGCTGGCGCTCCTCCACGTGATACGGGAGGGCACCGCGATAAACCCGCCCCACATCGCCCTCACAGCAGCTGGCGGTGATCAGCTCACCGTCGGCGATCCGCTCGGTGGCATCGCCCGTGCCCACGATCGCCGTGATCCCCATCTCCCGGGCGATGATCGCCGCGTGGCAGGTGCGCCCCCCCTGGTTGGTGATCACACCGCTGGCCAGCTTCAGGATCGGCTCCCAGTCGGGATCGGTGCGCTCGGTCACGAGCAGATCCCCGGCCGCAAAACGCCGGATCTGGGAGGGATCAGCGATGATCCGGGCCTGGCCACTGCTCACCGAAGCCCCGATCGCCCTCCCTTCACAGAGCAGGTCGGGGGCTTCCACAGAGCCGTGCTCAAGGTGCCAGCTGCGCAGCACCGAGGAGCTGCGGCGGCTTTCCACCGTTTCGGGGCGGGCCTGGAGAATGAAGAGCTCACCGCTCTGGCCGTCCTTGGCCCACTCAATGTCCATGGGAGTGGGCTGAGCGCGGCGCGATGAGTAGTGGCGTTCGATGATGCAGGCCCAGCGGGCCAGCTGCAGCACCTCCTCGTCGCTGAGAGCGAAACGCTGGCGATCAGGCTCCGGCACATCAACGATGCGGGATGCACCCCCCCCGGGCTGGCCGGGATCGATCGCGGAGCCCTCGCCGACCTCGGCATAAATCATCCTGATCGCCTTGCTGCCGAGGCGCCTGCTGAGAATCGGGGCGAATCCCCTCTCCAGGGTGGTCTTGAAGATCAGGTATTCATCAGGGTTCACGGCCCCCTGCACCACAGTCTCTCCCAGCCCCCAGGCGGCGGTGAGCAGCACCGCATCACGGAAACCGGTCTCGGTGTCGAGCGTGAACATCACCCCCGACGCCGCCAGGTCGGAACGCACCATGCGTTGCACGCCGATCGAAAGGGCCACCTCAAAGTGGTCGAAGCCGTTGATCTGCCGATAGGAGATCGCTCGATCGGTGAACAGCGAGGCGAAGCAGCGCCGGCAGGCAGCCAGCAGATCGGCCTCGCCCTGCACATTCAGAAAGGTTTCCTGCTGGCCGGCAAACGACGCATCGGGCAGGTCCTCGGCGGTGGCGCTGGAGCGCACGGCCACTGACGCAGCACCCAGCCGTCGGTAAGCCGTGAGGATCGCGGCTTCCAGTTCATCGGAAAGCGGTGTGCTCAGCAGCAGCGCCCGGGCTGCTGCGCCGGCGGCCTGCAGCGCGACGAGGTCGTTACCGTCAAGGCCGTCGAGAATTCGATGCAGCTCACCGCACAGATCACCGGCGGCGATGAAGCGCCGGTAGGCCTCGGCAGTGGTTGCGAATCCCTGTGGAACCCTGACACCCTCAACGCTGAGTGAGCGGATCATCTCCCCCAGGGAGGCGTTCTTACCTCCCACCTGAGGGATGGCCTCGAGTCCCACCGACTCGAACGGCAGCACCAAGGGCTCGAAGGCGGCGGTGGTCATGGAGCCGGGCGGAGGGAGACATGTCCAATCTGCTCCGTCCAGCCGGATCAGGCGGCGGATGTGAAGGGGTCGCCCATACGCCTCACGGGTGCGACAGTGGTGAGAAAGTCACAAACATCCTGTGCTTCGTCCCGTCCTGCTCTCCCTGGTCGCATCCTCTGTGAGCCTGGTGATGATGCCCACCGCTCCAGTGATGGCGCAGACAACCGCCATCAAACCCGCAACACAGGATGAAGTGGCCACCTACAGCACCATGGGAGCCGTGGCTTCCTGCGACCTGGCGGTGAGGCAGCAGGTGCCCCTGGCGAAATCATTGCCCGCCACCAGTGCGATGGTGGCCTACATCCTGTCGTCACGCCACGGTAGCGAGATTCAGGGAGTCTCCAGCGGAAAGCTCAACAACGAGCAGCTGATTCAGGGCAGCTTCATTCAGATCGTCGGAGGCGTACGCCGGGGCTGCTACGACAAGCTGAGTGCCGCCGACAAGAAAGAGGTTGATTCGATCATCTCCCAGGTGGAAAAAGCGGCGGAATCCGATAACACCAAGAAATGACCCGATCGGCTGTTGCCGGCTGGGTATCGCCCGAGGATCACGGTTGATCCTTCGAATGATCTGAACTCGGCTCAGCGCCTCCCTCCGGCCACAGCTGCGCGATCAGGCCGGCTCCGATCAGCAGTCCTCCCAGCGCCAGGGCCAGCGTCCTGTTCTCAGCCGCCGCACCCTCTCCCCAGGTTGCGGCGGCCAGGAACGCCCCGCCAAGCAACAGCGACGGAACCAGCACGATCCCCCTGGCCGTTCGGTTCAGACTCATCCGTTCTCAACAGCTGCTGGTTCAGGGAATGAGGCTAAACATTCCGGCAGAGAAGCATCCACCTCCGCCAGCCCTGCGGCAATCAGGCCGACGCTGAGATCCTGAGCTTCCCCAAGCTTCTGCACCCGGGCCAGCAGCACTCCGTCACGGTTGCTGATGGGCCGCAGGTTCACACGGCTGCGACGTGGCAACTGCCGGCGCAACCAGGTGACTGCGGGCAGCTCCTGATCCCCGCTCACCGCCACACAGGCCAGCTGAACGCTGTAATTGCGGTTGCTGTCTCCAACCTGCAGGAGCGTGGAGCTTCGAACCTGCAACACCTCGGCAGCCTCAGCAACCCCGGGAAGGATCCACAGCGGCAACAACAGCAACAGAAGGCTGGCCAGGCGAATCCAACGAGCCAGCAAGGTCAGGGTCACCGCGAAAAGAGGGCTCAGAGCTTGGCGCCGCAACTGGGGCAGAAGTGGTGGGCACTCTCCGTGCTGGCGCCGCAGCTGCCGCACTGGCGGGTGGTGGCGATGGCCAGCTCCGGATGGCTGGGCAGTCCCACCATCTGGGCA
>JAYKHC010000114.1:0-8408 GCA_035285465.1 Cyanobacteriota bacterium | reverse complement strand
ATAGGTTGGCCGGCGACGAGGAACGCCCTGCCGTGGCCGAAACGCTGCTGTTCAATGCCCTGCGCGAGGCCATCGACGAGGAGATGGCGCGCGATCCCCACGTCTGCGTGATGGGTGAGGACGTGGGCCATTACGGCGGCTCCTACAAGGTGACCAAGGATCTCTACGACAAGTACGGCGAGCTGCGCGTGCTCGACACCCCGATCGCCGAGAACAGCTTCACGGGCATGGCGGTGGGCGCCGCGATGACGGGCCTGCGGCCGATCGTGGAGGGAATGAACATGGGCTTCCTGCTGCTGGCCTTCAACCAGATCTCCAACAACATGGGGATGTTGCGCTACACAAGCGGGGGAAACTACACCATCCCCGCTGTGGTGCGTGGCCCCGGCGGGGTCGGCCGCCAACTCGGGGCCGAGCACAGCCAGAGGCTGGAGGCTTACTTCCATGCTGTTCCAGGAATCAAGATTGTGGCGGTGAGCACACCGACCAACGCCAAAGGGCTGATGAAGGCAGCCATCCGTGACAACAACCCCGTGCTCTTTTTTGAGCATGTTCTGTTGTATAATCTTTCGGAAGTTATTCCTGATGGTGATTACATCTGTGCGCTTGATCAGGCTGAGATTGTCCGAGAGGGAAGCGATGTCACTCTCCTGACCTACTCACGGATGCGGCACCATTGCCAGAAGGCAGTGCTCCAGCTCGAAGCGGAGGGCGTGGACGTGGAGTTGATCGATCTGATCAGCCTCAAGCCCTTCGACATGGAGACCATCACGCAATCCATCCGCAAGACCCACAAGGTGTTGATCGTGGAGGAATGCATGAAGACCGGTGGCATCGGTGCCGAACTGCTCGCCTTGATCACCGAGCATTGCTTCGATGAACTCGACAGCCGGCCGGTGCGGCTCTCGTCGCAGGACATTCCAACCCCTTACAACGGAGCCTTGGAAAATCTCACCATCATCCAACCCCATCAGATTGTTGAGGCAGCAAGGGCGCTCAAGGCCGGTCTGATCTGAAATGGCACGTCAACAGGGATGGCTGGCCCTGATCCTGGCCGTGGCGATCGCCTCTGTGGCTTTGCTGATCAGCTTTCCTCTGCAGCTCGGTCTTGATCTTCGTGGCGGCAGCCAGCTCACGCTCGAAGTGCTTCCCGCCGGTTCGATCAAGTCGGTGCAGAAGGAACAGCTTGAGGCTGTCAAGGAGGTGCTGGAGCGTCGGGTGAACGGCCTGGGGGTGGCGGAATCCACCCTGCAGACCGTCGGTGTCGACCAGTTGGTGCTTCAGCTTCCAGGGGAGCAGGATCCCAGTCGAGCCGCCAAGGTCCTCGGCACCACAGCGCTGCTTGAGTTCCGTGCCCAGAAGCCCGGCAGCGAGCAGACGATGCAGGGTCTGCTGCAGCTGAAACGTCAGACCCAGCGCGTCCTGGGCCAGGCCCAGGCCCGGACGGCATCGACGAACGGAGCCCCCGCCCCTGAGCAGGAGGTCGGCTTCAACGATGGGGACCTTGCTAAGTCGCTCGAAAGCCTGGGTATCAGCAGTCCACCCGGCAGCAGCGAGGCCGAGCAGCTTGAACTGCTGCTCGACACGGTGAATCGCAGGATCGTGGACCTCTATGAACCCGCCGCCCTCACCGGTCGCGACCTCACCAATGCCGGACGCCAGCAGCAACAGACCGGCACCGGCTGGGATGTAACGCTCTCCTTCAACCGGGAGGGGGGTGAGCGGTTTGCGGCGCTCACCAAGAGCATCGCCGGCAGCAACCGCCTGCTGGGAATCGTTCTGGATGGCCGTTCGATCAGTGAGGCCAGCGTGGGCCCGGAATTCAAAGCTGCTGGAATCACGGGAGGAGCCGCGAGCATCACCGGAAACTTCACCGCCGATGAAGCGCGTGATCTCGAGGTTCAGCTGCGGGGGGGGTCTCTGCCCCTGCCGGTGAAGGTTGTGGAGGTCCGCAGTGTGGGACCTTCCCTTGGGGCTGAAAACATCCGCACCAGCCTTGTGGCAGCCCTGGCCGGACTGGCGCTCGTGGCGGTGTTCATGGCGATCACCTACCGCCTCCCGGGGATTGTCTCCGTGCTGGCCTTGTCTCTTTACGCCTTGTTCAATCTGGCGCTCTATGCGCTGATTCCTGTCACCCTCTCGTTGCCGGGGATCGCCGGGTTCATCCTTTCGATCGGGATGGCCGTGGATGCCAATGTTCTGATCTTCGAGCGCATCAAGGAAGAGCTCCGCTCCGGAAACACCCTGATGCGTTCGATCGATGCGGGTTTCTCTCGGGCGTTCTCCTCGATCCTCGATGGCCACATCACCGGGCTGATCAGCTGCACAGCCCTGTTCACCCTGGGGACAGGGCTTGTGAAGGGCTTTGCCGTGACCCTGGCCATCGGTCTGCTGCTCAGCCTGTTCACGGCGCTCACCTGCACGCGCACGTTGTTGCGTCTGCTGATGAGCTATCCAGGTCTGCGCCGGCTTCCCTACTTCCTGCCTGTTGCCAAGCTTTCAGCCAGCGCCCCATGACAACCACCACCGCGCCGGTCCAGCCGTCGATCCGCTTCTTTCGCATCAATCAGCAACGCCAGCTGGCCTGGTGGGGTTCGGCCCTCGCTGTGGTGCTGAGTGTGACCGGGATGCTGCTGTGCTGGCAGAACCCCGGCATCGGTGCCGTTCTCAAACCGGGTCTGGATTTCACAGGGGGAACCCAGATCCAGGTGCAGAGACGCTGCGATCCCGATTCCTGCACCTCGATCCGTGCGGCCGTCGTTCAGAAAAGTCTCGGAGCTCTGGAGCTCCCGGAGGGTGATGCAGGAGCAGCTTCCCCGCGACTGGAGAGCGCGGTGGTTCAGGTTCTTGATCAGGGCAGGTCGCTTGTGATTCGTCTCCCGGCTCTTGAACCGGCTCAGGGGGCTGCGGTGGTGGCTGATCTGGAACGGCTTGTGGGTCCGTTGATCCCGGCAGCCACCGGTGTGGACACGATCGGCCCGACCCTGGGCGCTCAACTTCTTCAGAACAGTCTGGTTTCTCTGCTGGCCAGTTTTGTGTTGATCGCCTTCTACATCGCTCTGCGCTACGACGGAGTGTTTTCCTTCCTGGCGTTGCTTTGTCTGGCCCACGATGTGTTGATCACCTGCGGGGTTTTTTCATGGCTAGGCCTGCTGCGTGGTGTGGAGGTCGACTCCCTCTTCGCAGTGGCTCTGATCACCGTCGCCGGTTATTCCGTGACTGACACGGTGGTTGTCTTCGATCGGATCCGCGAGCAGAAGACAGCCCTGAGCGGCCTCTCGATGACCGACCAGGTGGATGTGGCTGTGGATGCCACCCTCACTCGGTCGCTCTACACCTCGTTCACCACGCTCCTGCCCCTGCTGGGTCTGATTTTCTTCGGCGGAACCAGCCTGTTCTGGTTTGCCGTCGCTCTTGCCGTAGGCATCGCGGTTGGCAGCTGGTCAAGCATCGGGCTTGCTCCCACCCTGTTGCCGGTTTTCTCCCGGCGTTGATGCGACAGCGTCGGCTCTGGTTGCCGGTTGCCCTGATCGGGCTCGCCGTTTACGACCTGAGGGTGGACATCCGCCTCCTGCTGGACCACTTCACCTGGACGTCCTTGTTCGCTGCCGCCCGGGCGCATCCGCTGGCGGTGGCTGTGCTCGTGCTCATGCCAGCTCTGATCCGTCGCTCCTGAACAACGCCGTTCAGGTCCAGGGATCCATGACTTCCTTCACCACCACTTGTTCAAAGATCACCTGCAGCACCACCACCAGAGGCAGAGCCAGCAGAAGCCCTGGCAGGCCCAGCAGTGCCCCGAGGCTCAGCTGGGCCATCAGAGCCACGGTGGGGAGCAGATTCACGGTTCGGCTCAGCAGCAGTGGCGTGAGCAGAAAGGCCTCGGCGTTCTGGAGCACGAGGCGCACCACCAGCACCTGCAGCACCTTGGCCGGTGACACCAGCAGAGCCACGGCCAGGGGCAGCAGGCTGGCGGCGGTGGGACCGATGGTCGGCACAAAGGTGAGCAGGCCACAGACCAGGCCGCTGAGCAGGGCCAGGGGCACCCCCAGCAGGCTGAGCCCCCCCCAGGTGAGCAGGAACACGCTCACGGCCGAGATCGTCATTCCGGCCAGCCAGCCCCCCAGGGCCTCGCGGCACTTGGCCAGAAGCTCCTGCATCTGCGGTCGCCAGAACCCGGGTGTCATGGCGATCACCAACCTTTGATGGCTGCGGGGATCGAGAGCCAACAGGATCGCCAGCAGAGCCATCAGCAGCAGTTGAATGCTGCTGCTGGCTGCGCCGCCGGCGAGCCCAAGCACCTGAACACCAAGCGGCTGCAGCCGATCCCAGGTCTCGGAACTGAACAGCTGCTGTTCCCCATCCGGGAACCAGCTCAGCTGGCCACCCAGTCGGCTCAGCCGCAGGGCCAGCGCCGGTACCAGCTCCGTGAGCTGGCGCACCTGGTCGACCAGCTCCGGGACAAGCAACTGACTGAGGCCCACACCGGTGATCACCAGAACGAGAAGCACCACCAGCAGGGCCAGGGGTCTGCCGAAGGGAACCAGCTGCCTCAGCCAGGCGATGGGAACATCCAGCGCCACCGCCAGCACCACAGCTCCGAACAGAACCAGCAGAACCCAGCGGAGTTCCCAGGCCAACAAGCCCAGCACCACCAGCGCCAGGCCTCCAAGCAGAGCCCGGCCGGTCATCCTCCCGGCCCCAGCCGGCGCTGGCTCCAACCATCCAGCAGATCACGGATCAGCACTTCGCGCACCAGAACCTGCAGGCACACGGCCAGGGGAAGAGCCAGCAGCAGTCCGAGGGGGCCGAACAGCACCGTGAACAGCAGCTGGGCGGCCAACGTGAGCCCCGGTAACAGCTGAAGCTGATGCTGCATCACCGAGGGAGTGATCAGGTAGCTCTCAAGGTTCTGGACCGCGATGTAAAGCAGCAGAACCGCCAGCGCCTTCCAGGGAGAATCAAGCAGGGCCACTGACATCGGAAAGACGGTGCTCAGCGTGGGCCCGATGTTGGGGATCACGTTCAGAAGTCCGGCCAGCACGGCATTCGCGGCTACCAGCTTCACCCCAAGCAGCCACAGCCCGAGCGCTGCCAGGCTGCCCACGCACAGCGAACTGATCAGAACCCCCACCATCCAGTCACTCAGGGCCTGTCCGCAGAGGATCAACACCCTGCGAAAGCGGCGTCGGTAGAACGAGGGTGCCAGGAGCACCGCCACCTCGCGGTACGCCGTGGGTTGCACGCTGACCATCAAGGCCACAGCCACAACAAACAGCAGCTGAAGGAACACGCTGCCGAGGTCTCCAGCCAGACCGAGGAGGCGTAGCAGGCCCACTCCCAGATCAGGGGTGACCGCAGGCACCTGGAGGGGCCGCTGTTGGATCAGCCCATCGCGCAGCCAGCGAAGGCCCGGGTCATGGGTGCCGTAGAACAATTGCGTGGCATCCGCCAGGCCCTCACGGAGCAGGGCGAGCAGGGAGGTGAAGGCAGCGGGAAGTTTGCTCAGAAGCAGGCTGAACTGGTCGACAAACGGTGGAAGCACCACGGTGGCGACCACCAGCGCCACCACCAGCAGCAACAGCAGCGCGATCAGCACAGCCAGGGGGCGGGGGCAGTGAAGCCGCCGCTTGATCTGGCCCACGAGTGTGCAGAGGGCCTGAGCCAGAACGAGGGCCGCAAAGAGCAACACCAGGCTGTGGCGTAACTGCCAGAGCAGGATGAAGGCGGCGATCAGACTCAGCAGGCCGAGCCAGTCACCGAACCCCATCCCGCCAGGCCTGTGAGCAGCGTCAGCGCGCAGCCGCACGGATCACCTCAACCTTCATCTCCAGGGCCAGCTGCATCCCCCTGCTGCCCGGAGAAACCCAGATCGTGACTGTCCGCATAGCGTTGGGCGAAGCGCATGAACCGTTCAAAATCGTCGACGCTCTTCCAGGTGAACGTGGCCTCCAGTGCCGATGGTTTGCCGTTCACAAAGCGGGCTTTCACTTCGCGGGTCACCAGTTCTCCCTCCTCATCAACCATGAACATTCCGGTGATGTCGCCCATGGTTTCCGGAGCCAGGGCCACCGGCTGCTCAAACACGAACAGGGCCTGACCGGTGCGACCATCGCGGGAGCGGGTGAGTCGGATGTCAGGTACGACGGCTTCATCCACTCCACGGAAGAATTGAATGGCTGCAGCCATAGCCGTTGGTCGAAAAAGGGATCCTAGGCGTGGGGTTTCGATTCATCGCCACCCCCCCGCGGCCAGCTTCTGGGCAGCCTGTGCATCGCTGAGGCCGCTCAGGTCGAGCTGACGAACCCCCTGCGCTCCGCGTCGACTCAGTTCGTGGTCATAGCAACGATCGTAGTAATCCAGCATTTCAGCGCAGGCGGCGGACCAGTCATCGCAGGCGATGGCTGCCAGAGCGGCGCGACTGCGCTGGGGCCCGAGCTTTCGAGCGATGCGTTCGGTGGCCTGCTGCAACGCTTCCCGACCCTGATGTCCATAGACAGCAACGAGCCGCTCCAGCCGTTCTCCAAGCGTGCGGCTGATTTCAACAGCCGGGGCTGATCCCATCTGACGCCAGAGTGCCGCAGGTATCCGGCAACGGCCAACCTGGGCGCTTTCGGCCTCGATCCAGATTTCAGGAGCCTTGCGAAGATTCCAGAGCGCGAGGGCCAGCTTGTTTTCAAAGTGCTCGCTGGTGGGCTGGGGCGGCAGACCCAACCCGCCGAAGCTGCTGCCCCGGTGATGGGCCAGATCCTCCAGATCCACCACAGCCATGCCAAGCGCAGCGATGGCCAGCAGCAGATCGGTCTTCCCGGTACCGGTGCGGCCAGCCAGCACCGTCAGGGGCCAGGGTGTCTCAAACTGTTCCAGGGCCCAGCGCCGATAGCGCTTGTATCCCCCGTCGAGCAGCACCACCGGGAGGCCGAGGGTTCCGGCCAGCCAGGCCAGGCTGTCCGATCGAAGGCCCCCTCGCCAGCAGTGCATTCGCAGAACCCCGTCCGGACCGTGTCCGGCCAGAGCCTGTTGGAGCTGCCGCCCAAGGTGCTCCAGATTCGGACCGACCAGCCTCAACCCCAGAAGGATGGCCTGCTGACGTCCCTGCTGCCGGTAGGTGGTGCCGACATCGGCCCGGTCCTGGTCGGAGAACAGCGGCAGATTGAGCGCTCCGGGGATGTGACCTTGCTGGAATTCCCCGGGGCTGCGCACATCCACCACAGGCCCGCGAGCTTCAAGGAATTCCTCCGGCTCGCACCTGGTCATGGCCCACGTCCTCAATCCTGAATCCCTGCTGACATAGTGGGCCAACGCTGGCTGATGCACAGAAAAGGTCGTTCATGCTTTCCGGCCCCCCGGTGACTGCCATCGCTCCCCCCGAGGTCCTGCTGGCTCGGTTCCAGGCCGGCACCGACCGACAGCGTCGCAGCCTCGTTGCAGAGCTGCTGAAGCGCTGGCAGGAGCTTGTTCCCCTGATCCCCGGTCATCTGGCACCCCTGGAGCGCACGGGGGATGACTGGGCCGCGGGGTTTCTGTTGCAGCTGCTTGCCGCCCGCTGCACCGAGGCCGGTGTCCCGATGTGGCCCTCCCTCGACGAATGCTGGCTCGTGACCACCAGCGCGGTCGGGATCGATTACGCCCCCTTGCAACGCGAGCTGATCTCCCAGTCTTTCGAGGAGGCCGACAGGCTCACCAGCCGGCATCTGCGTGAGTTGGCCGGCGCTGCGGCCGTGAAACGGGGTTATGTGTACTACAGCGAGGTGATGGAGATCTCCAGCATCGATCTCGACAGCATGGATCGCCTGTGGGTCTGTTTTTCCCGGGGGAAATTCGGGTTTTCGGTGCAGGGGAGATTGCTGAAGAGTCTTGGGGGGCGCTGGGAGAAGCTCTGGCCGCGCCTTGGCTGGAAACAGCAGGGCCGCTGGACGCGCTATCCGGGGGACTTTCAGTGGAGCATCGAGGCCCCCGAAGGCCACATGCCCCTGGTGAATCAGCTCCGGGGCGTCCGGCTCATGGATGCGCTTCTCCAGCACCCGGCGCTGCAGCGGCGGATCAGCCCGCCAGGGTCCTGATTCCAGGCGGGTAGCTTTTGGTCTGGTCCATCGCTGGACACGCTCCATGGCCCTGCGCCTCCGGGTTCTGCGCCGGTCTTCGATCCGATCGGCGCCACCCCCCTGGCGGATCTGGCGTTGGAGTGAGTTTTCGATGACCTCCAGTCTGAATCTGGCGCCTTTTCTGGAGGTTCTGCTGGAGCCTGTACCCGGCACGATCCTGCGTGCCCAGCTGAGGCTCGGGCTTCAGGAGGCCCTGGTCAATGCCGTGCGTCATGGCAATGCCAACGATCCCAGCAAGTGCGTGCGGATCCGCCGGATCGAGACCCGGCGCTGGTGGATCTGGCAGGTGCAGGACGAGGGTCAGGG
>JAYKHC010000113.1:0-11219 GCA_035285465.1 Cyanobacteriota bacterium | reverse complement strand
TTCTTGCGGACTCTTAAGAAATCCCAAACGTCCTTGGTGAGGTCAATAAAAGCTTCCATCTCAAAAAATACGGGTGAAATCGGTAGCCGCAGAATGGTTGTGTTCGCGATAGCTGTTGGAGGTATTCTTTTTCCTGCGCAATGGATCGTGGCCAAATAATCGCATCACATAAGCTATTGGTTGAAGAACGAAAACGAACACAAGCCCAAGGATAACATGACTATTTATCCACCCCAGGGCATGGCCAAGTGCCATCCAGGCTTGATAAGGCTGTCTCAGTAATGCAGGGGCAAAGAGACCCAGCGTTAATGCCGGGATTCCAATCCACAGGGTCCAGACTCTGAAGCCATGCCCAAACAGCGTTGGAATAAGCCATCCCAGAAGAACAGGAAAACCAAGGCCAATCAAATAGCCAAATTCTTTGAGTTGCTTTCTAGTGGGTGAATCAGCCATGGTCAATCGAGTTCAAACTCCTGCATCCAGCTTTCATCGCGTTCTTCTTTGGGCTGATCCTCTTTTGATAGGATCTGATTTTCCAAGACAAGAGCATCCATTTCGGTGCGCATAAAACATCGGTAGGCATCCTGTGGAGTGCAAACGATAGGCTCGCCACGGACGTTGAATGACGTGTTGACGATCGTTGGGCAGCCTGTTCTCTTGTGGAATGCCTTGATCAGGCTGTAGTAGCGAGGATTTGTTTTTTCGCTTACAGTCTGAACCCGGGCTGAATAGTCTACGTGGGTGATTGCTGGTATAGAAGATCTGGGAACGTTGAGTTTCTCGATTCCAAAGAGCTTTTCTTGTTCGGCTGTCATGGGCTTGCGAAGCGTTTGTTTCACGGGGGCCACGATCAACATGTATGGGCTCTTTTCTGTTAGCTCAAACTGAGTGCTCACTTCTTCCTCTAAGACGGATGGCGCAAACGGCCTGAAGCTTTCCCGGTACTTAATCTTCAGATTCATCGTGCTCTGCATCTGCTGGTTACGAGGGTCACCAATGATGGAGCGCCCCCCCAGTGCTCTGGGGCCGAATTCCATGGCACCGTTAAACCAGCCGATCACCTTTCCTGCCGCCAGCAGGTCGGCTACCTGATCCATCAACTCGGGATCTCTCAGGGAGCTGTAAGGAGCTTTGATCTGATCAAGATAGCTACAGATCTCATCATTGCTGAACTTCGGTCCGAGATAGGTTCCCCTCATGCTGTCGTGAGGGTTGGGTGTGCGTGGTTTCTTGAAGTGCTGGTGGTAGGCCACCAAAGCCGCTCCAACGGCTGATCCGGCGTCACCGCTGGCTGGCTGAATCCAGATGTCCTTGAAAATCCCTGCTTCCAGAAGCTTTCCGTTGGCGACACAGTTCAGCGCAACACCTCCAGATAGACACAAATTCAGAGCGCCTGTTTCGGCCTTCAGGCTACGGGCAAGCTTAAGAACAATTTCTTCGGTAACAGCTTGAATGGATGAGGCTACATCCATGTGGAACTGCGTGAGCTCACCCTCGCTTTTTCGAGGCGGCTGTTCAAGTAATTGATGAAATTTCCTCCCTGTCATTCGGAAACCGCGATGATACTTGAAAAAACTCAGGTCGAGCCTGAATGTGCCATCGGATTTGATGTCTACCAAGTTGTCTTTGATGAGATCAGCGTATTTGGGCTCTCCATAGGGAGCCAATCCCATCAACTTATATTCGCCAGAGTTAACTTTGAAACCACAATAGTAGGTAAAAGCAGAGTAGAGCAGCCCCAGTGAATGAGGGAAGTTGATTTCCCACAGTGGCTTGATTTCGTTTCCAGTCCCTATCCAGGCTGAAGTGGTGGCCCACTCCCCAACACCATCCATGCACAGGACGACTGCATCGTGAAATGGGCTTGGGTAAAACGCTGAGCCAGCGTGTGATAGGTGATGCTCTGAGAACAGCAGATCTGGAAGGCGTTCTGAGTCAGCATTCGTTTCTGAGGCCAGCCTCTTGAGCTGATTCTTCAGATCATTCTTGATAAAGAGTTTTTCTTTGAGCCAAACTTGCATCGCCGCTACGAATGAACGACCCCCTCGCGGGGCGGATCCCAGATAGGTCTCCAGCAGTCGCTCAAACGTGAGCAGGGGTTTTTCATAATAGACAACACCATCCAGCTCTGAAAGCTTGAGGTTGTTGGATTCCAAGCAGTATTTCAGCGCCTGAAATGGGAAGCCGGAATCGTGTTTTTTTCGGGTAAATCGTTCCTCTTGGACCGCTGTCTGAATCTGTCCGTCAACAAGCAGGCAGGCAGCGCTGTCGTGGTAGTAGCAAGAAATACCCGCGATCAGACTTCCGTTGGCCACAGCGCTGACAAAACTGACTGAGCTTACCACTGAAGCGCTTTCCGTTGATCAAATAGGGTCCAGCCAACTTAATTACTGTCTTGCGTCTGGTTTGCATGTTGTGAGACTCCGGCAGGATTGACCAGCCTTTGTGGCCGTCCATGCGGGATGGCAAGGTTCCGTTGAGTGTTGCTCTGAGTGCTTCCCCGGGGCATGGGTCGATCAGAGCAAGCTGGGGTATCTCCGACTCGATGAAGGAGTGAGCTGCTCAATCTCTTCGAGGCCAGGCATCTCTGTAGCGTTTCTGTTCCGCGCAAGGTTATCTTGGCCTTGGGTTGAACATCAGCTTTTCATTCAAGGGGCGTGCCTGCATCGCGGTAGGGAATGACTTGTGGATGTCATCTAGCCAGGCGACCCATGCCGGGAGGCTCCTGGAATTCTGTGGTAGGAAATCTGAGTGATTCCTGCGGCGCGATTGAGGTGCTTGTTGGGAAAGACGGAAGGAAGCTGGATGCTATGGCTATAAAGTAGTAACCGCATTGAGTGGCCATCGGCTTGATCGACGACCCTGTGATGTTGCCGGGCTTGTTCCCGGTAACTTCACGCATGAAGGGAAGTGAACGTGTATTCAGTAGTGGTTCCCCACTTTGCGGTGGTGGATTGCGGTGGAGGCTTCCGTGTCGGCCACGTTTCCCTGCTCCACTTCGGCATAGATGATCCAGTGGTCGGGACCCTCCATCCGCTGGGCGACCCGGCAGCCCAGAAAGGCAAGGGCATCGCCGAGAACAGGGCCCCCGCTGGCTACTCCTTCCAGGGTGCTGACACCGGCGAAGCGATCAGCGCCAGGGGGGAAGCGCCGTAGAAAGTGCCGCAGCAGACCCTGATGATTGTCCTCGCGGAGGATGTTGAGCACAAAGCGATCGTTCACCTGCATCAGGGCTTCGATGGCCCGATCCTTGGCCACGGCCACCGTGATTCCCGGTGGGTCAAAGCTGGCCTGGCTCACCCAGCTGGCCACCATGGCTCCACTGCGGCTACCACCATCGGGATCCTGCTGTCGGGCCGTCACGACATAAAGGCCACCGCTCAATCTCCCAAGCGCCTTGTCGAGATCCCCATCGAGAGCCTTCATGGCCGCGATCGTTTTGGCACGGGTCAGCAGCTGACCGAGATCGGTGCCGGCCTCTTCACAACGTTGATAGTCCTCAGCAGCAGGCGCCTGGCGGATTCGCACAGGATCGAAGGCACTGTTCTGGCCGAGGCTGCGCAGCTGGGCTGCCACGGTGTCCACGGGTTGATCGTGTCCGCCGTAGGCGTCATACACGGCCACCCATTGCTTCGGTTTAAGGGCAGCCAGCATCGTGCCGATGCTGGCCTGGAGCTCGGGATCGGGCTCGGCGGGCCAGGTGGGAACCACAACGGCGCTGGCCTCGCCCACCAGGGCACTCAGTTCCTGGGGGTCGGTGGCTCGCAGATCCACCAGCTGCACCTGGGCGTCTGATTTGCCGATTCCGCGGGCAATGGCCTGACTCAGCCGGTCGCAGAAGCCGTACTGGCTCAGGTAACAGACCGCTGCATAGGTTTCGCCCTTGCTGCGGCCCTCACTCCACTCCCGGTAGTCGGAGAGCCAGAGGCCAAGGTGCTCCCGCAGCAGCGGGCCATGACCGACAGCGATGGTGTTGATCGCCGGCAGTGAATCCATGCGCTTCATCGCCTGGAGCACGCTGCGGGCGTTGGGGCCCATCAGGCAGTCGTAGTAAAAGCGGAAGTCCGGAGCGATGGCGCCGGGATCCACATCAAACACATCGTCCGAGCAGTAGTGCAGGCCGAAGGCGTCGCAGGTGTAGAGAATCCCGGTGCCGTGATCGAATGAGAAGATCGTGTCGGGCCAGTGCAGGTTGGGGGCGCTGAGGAATTCAAAGCGGTGCTGGATTCCGCTCTCCGGATTGGTGCCCAGATCCAGCTCCTCGCCGCTTTTCACCGCCCGGCTCCTGAAGGGCCGGTGCACCTGGTTTTCCAGAAACTGGATCGCCACCTTGGAGCCCACGATCTCGATCTCGGGGTTGAGCTCGATCAGATGGCCGATCAGTCCGGAGTGATCGGGCTCGGTGTGGCTCACGATCAGGTGGTTGATCGCCTTCGGGTCGATCTGCTCCTGCAGCAGCGGCAGCCAGGTGTGCTCGAATTTCAGATGGCTGGTGTCGATCAGGGCAATGCGCTCGCCGCGCACCAGGAAGCTGTTGTAGGTGGTGCCGTTGCGAAGGCCGAATTCGATGTCGAAGCGGCTACGGTCCCAGTCAAGCGAGCGGATCGTGCTGGTATCGCTGGCGATCGACTCGCACTGCAGGCTCAGGCGGGGGGTGCTGGCAACGGTCGTCTCTGCCATCGGATCCGCTCGCGACTGGTACAAACCTAGGCAGGTCAACGATGTCCTGGTGCTGAGCTAGAGCCACCACCAGTTGCTGAATGTGGCGGCCTGGCCGCCGGACTGTTCGTCCGGGCCCCGAAGGGTCCAGAGGCGGGCGTTTGCGATCTGGAAACGACGACCGCTTCTGCTGATGCGCACGCCGCTGTAGCCCTCGCAGGCGCGCTGTTGCCGGGCGGTGGCCAGCATGCGGGCGCGGCCGGCGCGCTCCTGTGGCTCGGCGGTGAGCCGCGATGGCATCCCGATCATTTCAGTCCAGGGTCGCTCCCAGAGCCGCAGGCCGGCGCGATTGGCATAAATCAGCCGTGGCCCGGGGGCGCCGCCGGGATCCGTCCCGTCGTGGGCCATCACCACCCGATCGCTGGCGAACAGCGCCTGGGCCCTTTGCAGGGGGGTTGAATCAGCGGGTAGGGGCGCGATCAGGGCTGATCCGAACATCACCTGGTGGCTGTACAGAATCCGCTGGGCAATCCCGATGGCGGCATCGCTCAGCCAGGGGGCTGTGACGGTCGGGGTCATGGCGGACTGCCGGAGTTGTCCATGGCTGTGGTCATCGCCTCGGCTGCCAGGCGTTGTCCCTGCTGGCGCAGGTCCTCAAGAAACAGACGATTGGACTGGGGGAAACGGGGATCAGCCGCCAGAGGCAGGGGGCCTGCCGCATCCAGGCCGGTGTCACCCTCCATGGCCGGAGTGATCACCACCAGAGCCGGATCGAGTGCGGCCTCGTAGCGCCACCATCGCCCCGGGTCGGCGATGGCGGGGTGGGGCCGTCGAAGCGCTGCCACCGCATCGGACTGGGCCGCATCCTGAGGGGCGGACTGAGCCTGGAGGGCGAGTGCCCGGCGTCGCCGCTTCGCCAGGTCGGCCAACAGCTGCGCACGGGTGCGGCCGCGCAGCTGAAACAGCACAAAAGGATCCTCGCTGAAGCGATCCCCCATCAGGTAATACACAGCGCTGATGTGTTTGCAGAGGTTGCCCTTCTTGTTATCGAGGCAGGTGCATTCACTGCGCACCTCCTGCAACTTGAAGGGGAACAGCCGCTTGCCGCTGGCGGCGAAGGCCCGCTCGATGTCCGCCGGCATCATCCCCGCCAGCAACTGAGCAGACCAGCGTGCCTTCTGGGTGAGGGCCTCGAGCACATAGCCCCAGTCGTCGTCGCTGAGCACATCCAGCCAGAGCTTCACCTTGTAGGGCTCCTCCTCACTGCCCTGCACCCGGGCATGCACCCGGCGACCCTCGAAGCGGATCGAGCTGACATTCCCCGATCGGGCGTATTCCCAGGCTCGCTCCAGACGTTTCTTGAACCGATAGGAGTTGATCAGCTCCATCCATTGCGCCACCCACCAGGGCTGCTGACCGAGGCCATCGCTGCCGAGCTGGGTGGTGATCGGGTTGTTGGGGGTGTGGGTCATCGGCTGTTCACTCCTCGCTGAGGGCCACAAGGTCCTTGAGCTGGCCTACATCGAGGCCGCCGAGCCACTCTTCGCCCGATCCCACGATCTCGGCCGCCAGCTTCGACTTCTCCCTGATCATCCGGTCGATCTTTTCCTCCACGGAACCGCTGGTGATGAATTTGTGCACCAGCACCCGATTCTGCTGGCCGATCCGGTAGGCGCGGTCGGTGGCCTGGTTCTCCACCGCCGGGTTCCACCAGCGGTCGATGTGGAACACATGGCTGGCTCTGGTGAGGTTCAGCCCCACGCCGCCGGCCTTCAGAGAGAGCAGGAACAGCTGTGGCCCGCGAGGATCCTCCTGGAAGCGGTCCACCATGGCCTGACGTTCGTTCTTGCTGGTGCTGCCGTACAGGAACGGAACCTCCTGCTTCCAGCGGTGCTCGAGATGGGCCTTCAGGAGGTGGCCCCATTCGGCGAACTGCGTGAACAGCAGGGCGCGATCCCCGGCTTCGATCACCTCCTCGAGGATTTCCTCCAGGCGCTGAACCTTGGCGCTGCGAGAGGCGAAGCTGCCTGCACCATTCCCGCTCACGGCTGTGGCCGGATCTTCCCCCAGCAGCAGGGCCGGGTGGTTGCAGATCTGCTTGAGCCGGGTGAGCAGCGCCAGCACCTGGCCGTGTTTCTGCCCGAGGGGTGCCCGGGCGATCGTCTCAAGGCTCTCGTCCACGGTGCGGGTGTAGAGCTTGCGCTGCTCAGGGCTCAGGCCCACCCACTCACTCAGCTCCAGTTTCTCCGGCAGGTCGGAGATGATCGATCTGTCGGTTTTCAACCGACGCAGGATGAACGGTCCGACCCGGGCCTTGAGGTCGCGGAGTGAGGCCATGTCGCCATAGCGCTCAATCGGCAGCCTGTAGCGCTGGTGGAAGAAGGCCTCATCACCGAGCACCCTTGGATTGAGAAAGTCCATCAGGGCCCAGAGTTCACTCACGCGGTTCTCCACCGGCGTGCCGGTGAGGGCGATGCGGAACCTCCCGGTGCGTGCGCTCCGGCCTGGACGACCCAGGTCGCGGGCGGCCATCGACTGCTTGGCGCCGGGGTTCTTGATCGCCTGGGCCTCATCGATCACCACCCCCTGCCAGTCGATCGTCTCCAGGAGCTCCGAATCGCGTTGGAGCAGGCCGTAGCTGGTGAGCACCAGATGGATGCCCTTCAGGGCTTTCCGGAGGGCCGACTCGCTGGAGGGCCGACGGGGTCCGTAATGCTCCCTCACCTTCAGCTCCGGTGTGAAGGCCTGGGCTTCCCGCTTCCAGTTGGTGAGCACCGAGGTGGGGGCCACCAGCAGCACCGGGCGCTTGAGTTCCTGTTCCGCCTTGAGGTGCTGCAGGAAGGCCAGCAGCTGAATGGTCTTGCCCAGGCCCATGTCGTCGGCCAGGCAGGCCCCCTGATCAAAGCGGTGCAGAAAGGCCAGCCAGCCGAGCCCCCGTTCCTGGTAGGGCCGCAGCTGTCCGAAGAATCCCTCCGGTGCCGGCAGGGGGTCGGGTGCCTTCTGCTGGTGGTACTG
Organism: Cyanobacteriota bacterium; assembly: GCA_035285465.1. Taxonomy (GTDB): domain Bacteria; phylum Cyanobacteriota; class Cyanobacteriia; order PCC-6307; family Cyanobiaceae; genus UBA5018. Next base: position 3,545 of record JAYKHC010000113.1, on the reverse strand, counting down.
CTCCATCACGGCCTGCAGCCGCGGTCCGGCGCTGAAGGCATGCACCGGCAGGCGATGGAAGGGATCGCCTTCGCTGGCCGTGAGCCGCAGGGCATCATCGAGGCTGAGGCCCGGTTCGGCGGCGCAGAACCGCTCAGCGTGTTTCAGGTCGCTGGGCCTCAGTTCGATCCAGGCGCCCTTGTGCTGCACCAGCGGGCTGCGTTTGGCCTGCAGCCGTTCCAGGTCCTTCAAGGTGAGCGTCACCCCACCGATCATGAAATCCCAGCTCCATGCCAGGCTTTCACCCAATGTGAACCCGCGTGACTCCACGGGAAGTTCCGCGGTGATGGCCAGGCCGAGCCGGCTGGCCAGTCCCCCGGCAAGGCTGGGGGGCAGCAGCACCCCCACCCCCACATCCCGCAGCCGGGCTGCGGCCGTGCGGACCAACACGAATGCCTCGGCCGGTGTCAGCTGCATGCCGACCGGTGTTGCTGAATCGAGGCCTCGCTCAATCGGTTCAAACACCGCCAGGGCTCGGCCGAGCCCCTCGAGCAGCAGCTCGCCGGGCTGGGGCACGGTGATTTCCCCCAGTTGAAGGCTGCGGTCGCCCAGGGCCCATACCGTGGCTGCCGGCACCCTGAGGCTGGGGTCGGCTTCGGCCTGCAGCAGCAGCGAAAGATCCCACAGCTCCTCGCCATCAGCAGGGGTGGAGAGCTCCAGGCAGGTCCGCGCTGCGGCCACCCGCCCGGCCACCGTTTCACGCCAGTGGTGGGTGGCAACCTCCAGCCGCTCAACATCCTCCTCCTCCAGCTTCAGCTCTCCATCCCCACGGCCGAGGGCCTTCTGCCACGCTCCCAGCAGAGGATCCACACCTTCAGCCGGCTCCTCGTGAAAGCTGTCGCGCAGCTGTCCATCCAGCAGGGCCTCCAGGAAGCTGGCCACCCTGAGCCGACCGCTCCCAGGGCGGCGACAGCTGAGGGCTTCCTCCGGGCTGAGGCCATCACCGATGGCGCAGGTGGCCACCTGGGGAAGCCGGCTGGAGAGTTCCTCCAGCCTCTGGCGGTCGTCCTCCCGGTTGAGCAGCGGCAGCCAGCGGGCGTGACCCTCCTCCACCAGCGGCAGCCAGCGGCCTCGGGCGATCAGTCCGAGGGCCCAGCGCTGCAGATGGGTCCACCAGCGCAGGTCCTCGGCCAGGTCGGGATGGTCTCCGGAGAGGGGCAGCCGGCTCAGCCACTCGGCAGCGGCAGCCGGCTTCAGGGCCAGCCCCTCCACCTGCCAGGGCCACCACTCCACGGTTTTGGGGATGGGCTCACCGGCCTGCAGAGGCAGCCCGCTCCACGGGCTGGTGCTGTTGCCGGGCCTGGTCCCCCGGGCGTTCACGGCACGGCTGGGCAGGGTGAGGGTGGCGGTGGCGGGACGCAGCGCTTCCGACCACAGATCGTTGTCGTCCAGCCAGGCGGCCAGGTCGTCGACCACCAGGGAGAAGGGGTGGACCGGCGCTGTGCGCCGGGGGCTGATCGGTTCCGCGACCCGCCAGGTGTCGGCCCACAACAGCAGGCGACCTCCCGAACCTTCGGGGGGGAAAAGCCAGGTGGCGTGCAGCAGGCTCATCAGGGCCGGAATGCTGACAGTTGCCGCTGCGCTGCGTGCAGAACAGGGCACTGCCGATGAGGGGATACCTGGGCGGCCGCCCCTCATTGACAGCATCCATCATCACCTTTGACGGGCCCATCCCCCCTGGGGCCCCTGAAGCTGGAGCCGATCGTTGCTGGAACCCCTCCCCGCAGCAGCGTGGAGGGCTCTTCCGCACCTGTTTCAGCCGCCGCCTCAGCCGCCGGCTGGCCTGGAAGGCCGCCGCGACACCCAGCACCGGCATCGGTCCAGGAACGTTGCTGCCTTCGCCGCCGGTTGGGGGACCGTCAAGCAGGGTTGCACTTCCCGGGTACCCCTGGATCTTGGCGGCGGTGGCCGCTCCTGAACCGTTCAGAGACCCGTCGTAGAAGGCTTGCAGCAGGGAGCTCTGCGTTGGGTCAAGGGTGCTGTAGGTCGAGGTCAATGAAAATTCGATGCTCTCGTTACCATCGAGGCGATCTGCATTGTTGCTGGTAGGTAGAAAAATCTCAAAGTCCAGGCCCTTCACGTTGTTGGGAAAATCGACCTGGCCGGCTGATGCGTAATGGGTGTACCCCCAGGACTTCGGGTCTGAGCTGCTGCCAGGAGGAATGATGTCGGGCCCCTGCGTGCAGGCTCCCGAACCAGAGCCAGGATCAAGGCACGCCATGTGGGTGTTGCCGGCGTATCCATGGATCGCAAAACCCACGGAATTGATGAAGGCGCCAGCTGTGGTGTTGGACTCCAGGCGGATCGTCACCGTGTCGGTGTTCAGGGAGCTGACAATCGCTCGTAGCCAATAATCGCCGGCACCGCCTGGGGCGGGAGGCTCGTTGCCTGGATCCTGCAATGACTGGTTGAAATCGTAGTAGAGGCTGCCATCCTCATGCCAATAGGGCTGGGCTTCTCCGTTGAGGGGGAGAAAAGCGAACGTCAGGATCAGGATCCGAAGGGAGTTTGAAACTGCTGTGGCGGTGGATCGCTGGCGGTTTTCATGGTGCTGCCATGGGTTGTAAGGCATTCGTGGCTCCAGAAAAGCGGGGCCAATGCGTCCTAGATCGATCCATGGAGTGCGTTTTGGCCTTATAGGCAATGGGCCGGAATTGCAGCATCCGGGCTGAGCTCTTGCCGCATGAAATTGGCAGATTTTCAGGGGGCTATCAGATCCACCCCTCCTCTGCGCGATCTTGGGTGCAGAGCGCTCCACACCGCAGCCATGGCCGACGTCTCCTCCCTTCCCAGCAGCGGAAGCCCCGCGCCCCGCTCCGGAGCTGAGATTCGCTCGGCCTTCCTTCGCTTCTATGAGCAGCGGGGCCACCAGCCCATGGCCAGCGCCTCGCTGGTGCCGGACGACCCCACGGTGCTGCTCACCATCGCCGGGATGCTGCCGTTCAAGCCGGTGTTCCTGGGGCAGCAGGAGCGGCCGGCGCCGCGGGCCACCAGCAGCCAGAAGTGCATCCGCACCAACGACATCGAGAACGTGGGCCGCACGGCACGGCATCACACGTTCTTCGAGATGCTCGGCAACTTCTCCTTCGGTGATTACTTCAAGGAGCAGGCGATTCAGTGGGCCTGGGAGCTGAGCACGGAGGTGTTCGGGCTCTCTCCCAACAATCTGGTGGTGAGTGTGTTCCGAGACGACGACGAGGCCGCGGCGATCTGGCGCGACGTGGTGGGGGTGAAGCCCAGGAGGATCATCCGCCTGGGTGAGGCTGACAACTTCTGGGCCTCCGGCCCGACCGGCCCCTGCGGCCCCTGCTCGGAGCTCTATTACGACTTCAGGCCGGAGCTCGGCGATGAGGGCATCGACCTGGAGGACGACAGCCGCTTCATCGAGTTCTACAACCTGGTGTTCATGCAGTACAACCGCGACGCAGGCGGCAGCCTCACGCCGCTGGCCAACCGCAACATCGACACCGGCATGGGGCTGGAGCGGATGGCCCAGATCCTCCAGG
>JAYKHC010000112.1:0-16323 GCA_035285465.1 Cyanobacteriota bacterium | reverse complement strand
CCCTTCTCCAGCAGCTCAGGCAGAATCTCCTTGGCAATCTTGCCGCTGATCACACCCGCCGCGATCAGCTTCACCATCTCGGCCAACTGATCAGGACGGAAGGGGAGATCGCTGTACGAGAGGCGGTTGGCATTCACGTGGGCCGCAATGTCGCCACTGATCCAGTTCGCCACACCCTTGGGATCGGCACCCGCCGCCACGGCTGCCTCGAAATAGTCGGCCATCGGTCGCTCGTCGGTGAGCACCCGGGCGTCGTAGATCGAAAGGCCCAGCTGATCGGCATAGCGATGGCGCTTGGCCGCCGGCAGCTCGGGAAGCTCAGCCCGCCAGGCCTCGCGCTGCTCCGCACTCACCTCGATCGGCCCCAGGTCGGGGTCGGGGAAATAGCGATAATCACTGGCTCCCTCCTTGGAGCGCATGCTCCTGGTGACCTGCTTGCTCTCATCCCAGAGGCGGGTTTCCTGCACCACCGGCTCCCCGGCCTCGTAGGCCTTGATCTGACGTTGAATCTCGAAATCAATCGCCCGCTGGATCGCGGAGAACGAGTTCATATTCTTGATCTCCACCTTCGTGCCGAAGGGCGCCTCCGGGCCACGCCGCACGGAGATGTTCACGTCGCAGCGCAACGAACCCTCCTGCATGTTGCCGTCGCTCACACCCAGATAGCGCATGATCCGGCGGATCTCGGAGGCGTATTCCGCCGCCTCACGGCCGCTGCGCAGATCCGGCTTGCTCACGATCTCGGCCAGAGCCACGCCGGCGCGGTTGTAGTCCACCAGCGAATGGGTGGAACCCGCCAGTCGGTCGCTGCCGCCATGCACCAGCTTGCCGGCATCCTCCTCCATGTGCAGCCGCTCGATCCCAACGGTCTTGAGGTAGGTCTCCTTACCCTTCTCGGCTACTTCCACCTCAATCCAGCCATCCTCAGCGATCGGTTCGTCGTACTGGGAGATCTGGTAGTTCTTCGGGAGATCTGGATAGAAATACTGTTTGCGGTCAAACTTGCTGTGCTCGGCAACCTTCAGGTTGAGGGCCATGGCGGCCTTCACCGCATACTCCAGCACCTTCTGATTGAGCACCGGCAGAGTTCCAGGCAGGCCACACACCACCGGGTCGATGTGGGTGTTGGGATCGTCACCGAAGGCCGTCGACGCGCTGCTGAAGATCTTGCTGGCCGTGCCCAGCTGCACGTGGGTCTCCAGCCCGATCACCGCCTGCCAGGCCTCCTCTGCGCTTGCTGCTGCTGCCATGCCTTCGCCGAACCTGTTCCGATCCTATGGAAGCCTGCCGGCCCGAAGGGCTGACATCCCCTGGCTCCTCGGCTACTCCTGGGACAAGGCAACAACCCGACCGTCGCCCCCTCACCGCCTTCCCCCCATCAGCACGCTGCCAGCCATGAACGGTATGGAGCCACGGTGGTTTCCCTGCACCGGGGAGCAGCATCTTGATCGCCAGACCTTGATCGCCAGACCTTGAGTGCCCGGCAGCCGCTGCTGATCCTCGGAGGAGGACTGATGGGCCTGGCCATTGCCCATCGGCTGGCCAGGCAGGGTGAATCGGTGCGGGTGATCAGCCGCAACCGTGGCGAGGCCGCCGGTTTCGTCGCCGCCGGCATGCTCGCTCCCCACGCCGAAGGGCTCTCGGGCAGTCTGCTGGCCCTCGGCCAGGCCAGCCTGGAGCGCATCCCGGCCTGGGTGAAGGCGATCGAGACCGACAGCGGCCTGAGCTGCGGCCTGCGTCCCTGCGGCATCGTGGTTCCCTTCCTCACCGTGGCTGAACGCGATGCCTACCCCACTGCAGCCTGGGGTGTACCGCTGGATCGTGTCGGCCTGATCCGGGAAATCCCTGGAATCGCCCCGCGCTGGCAGTCAGGGCTGTTGTTCCCTCAGGACGGCCAGATCGACAACCGTCGCCGCTTGATGCGGGCGCTGGAGCGGGCCTGCGTGCTCCGTGGTGTCGGCTTCGAGGAGGGCTGTGAGCTGAAGGCGTTGGAGCAGGACGGCAGCGGCCGGCTCAGCGGGGTGCGCCTGATCGATGCGGCGGGAGGGGAACGTCTGCTGCCGGTCAGGCAAGCGGTGCTGGCCTGCGGAGCCTGGAGTGCCCGGCTGTTGCCGTCACTGCCGGTGTTCCCGGTGAAAGGCCAGATGTTGTCGCTGCAGGCACCCTGCCACGCCCTGGAGCGGGTGCTGTTCGGCCCTGGCACCTACCTGGTGCCGCGCGCCGATGGGCTGGTGGTGGTCGGAGCCACCAGCGAACCGGAGGCCGGCTTCGGCGAGGGGCTCACCCCCGATGGTCAGCGGCAGCTGGAAGCCGGCCTCAGGGCCCTGCTGCCCGAAGCGGCCGGCTGGCCGCCCATGGAGCGTTGGTGGGGTTTTCGCCCCTGCACCCCCGACCAGTCGCCCCTGCTGGGGGAAAGCTCGATCCCGGGCCTCTGGCTGGCCACCGGCCACCATCGCAATGGGGTGCTGCTGGCCGCCATCACCGCTGCGCTGCTGGGAGAAGCCATCTCGGGCAACCTCAGCCCAGAAGGTGATCACTGGCTGAAGCGCTTCCATCCGAATCGAACCAGCGCTGCTGCAGGCGATCGATCGCCGGCTGTTCGCCACCCTCCCGGGCCTCCCGCACATCAGCCACCGCCAGGCAGATGCTGAACAGACGCTGCCGCTCCGCCCGATCGGCGGCGGCGAGCGCCTCAACAGCGGCTTCGAAGTCTTCGCTGGTGGGCTGCGGGATCCAGCGCAGATGGCTGGCGATCTCCACGGGGGTGAGCGGTTCAGCCCCGGCCCGACGGGGCTGGCGGGGGTGCAGATAAGCCGCGATCAACTCCTGTTCCCGCCGCTGCAGCAGCCGGTCGGCATGACCGAGGGTGAGCAGCACAGCCAGCTCGGATCGGAGCTCCGCCTGAAGCGTCTCCAGTCGGCCCTGACGGCTGCAGGCATAGCGAGCGCTGATCCAGGCCGGCAGGTCATCCACAGCCTCACCGCTGAGCGCATCCAGACACTGCACGATGCGACTGCTGTGAAACTCGCCAAAGGCGCGGGTGCGGCTGCAGTGAGCCGCCAGAAGCACCTCACTGCCATCGGGCTCGACGCCGAACCGCTTCACCGTGAGCCGCCGGCGGCTGCTGCTGCCGTCGTCCTCCCGGTAGAGGATCTCAAGTTCGAGATGGATCTGACGCATCAACCCTCATGGCGCCAGATCTGATCGGCGGGCGTCCAGTCGCTCAGCTCCTCCGGCTTGAACCACAGGCCGATCTCAAAAGCAGCCGTTTCCGGCGCATCGGAGCCGTGGATCACGTTTCGACCGATGTTCACCGCCAGATCACCGCGGATCGTGCCCGGTTCCGCCTCCAGGGGTTTGGTCGCCCCGATCAGTTTCCTGGCGCTGGCGATCACCCCATCGCCCTCCCACACCATCGCCACCACCGGACCGGAGGTGATGAACTCCACCAGACCGGCGAAGAAGGGGCGCTCGCGATGCACCCCGTAGTGCTGCTCGGCCAGCTCACGGCTGGGGATGAGCTGCTTGAGACCGACCAACTTGAATCCCTTGCGCTCGAAGCGCCCGAGGATCTCACCGACCAGACCTCGCTGCACGCCATCTGGCTTGATGGCAACGAAGGAGCGTTCGGTGGCCATGGGAACAGGGCAGAGGTGTTGGAGGGCCCATCGTGTGCGGCGGAGCTGCCGGTTGGCAAGCACAACCCGGTCATCGTCGGCGCCAACGCTGCTGAAACCACGGCCACCTAACATGTCAGGAGCTCAGTTCTCTGTTCTGCTTTCCACGAGCTCAGCGCCTGTCGATCTCATCCTCCTGATGATCTTCGGCCATTTTCTCTGCGACTACCCCCTACAGACCGACAAGATCGCTGTTGGGAAGTGTCCGGGAAGCGATGTGGCCGGTCTGTCCTGGGGCTACTGGATGGCGGGTCACTGCGGGACCCATGCCCTGAGCGTGGCACTGCTCAGCGGTCAGGCCTGGCTTGGAGCCGCCGAATTCGCTGCCCACTTCCTCATCGACCTGCTCAAGTGCAGGAAGTCCATCACCATGGCTGTCGACCAGAGTCTCCACCTCCTCTGCAAGGTGGTCTGGGGCATCAGCCTCGCCAGCCTGGCCTGAAACCACCCCGCAGCTGCCTGAGATGCCGGAACTCAGCACGCTGATTCAAGCCATCGCACTGATCGCCCTGCTGGTGGCCGCGCGTCTGGCCTGCAAGCGGCTGCACCTGGCGCCGATCCCGCTGGGTCTGCCCATCCTCGCGATCCTGATCTCCACGGTTCATCCCAGCCTGGCCAGCTCGCTCAGCATGGAGTCGGCCCAGCCCTGGCTCAAGACGCTGCTGCATCTGGGCCGTGGCTATGCGGCCCTCCAACTCGGCTTCTGGCTGCTTCTGGAACTGCCGGGCCCGATCAGCTGGTGGCCCCACCCCCCCAAGATCCTGCGTGACCTCAGTGCCCTCGGCCTCGGAGCCCTTCTCACTCTGGTCGTGCTGCAGCAGGCCGCCAAGGTCAATGTGGTGGGGCTGGTCACCACCTCCGCCATTCTCACCGCCGTGATCGGACTGGCGGCCCAGGAAGCGCTGAAGGATCTGTTCGCCGGGATCATGCTGCGCCTCGACTGTCCCTTTGTGGAAGGGGACTATCTGGAACTGGACGATGAGCTCAATGGCTGGGTGGATTCACTCACCCTGCTCAGCACAAAGCTGCGTCATGTTCACGGAGCCCTGATCACGCTTCCCAACAGCATGATGTGGCAGAAGCACATGCGCCGCTTCAGCCCCAGGGGCCCGATCGCCAGGGAGTTGCACATCCACCTCGACCGCGAACTCCCCCCCGGCCAGGCGACGGAACTGCTGCTTCAGGTCGCCGAACAGAGCTCGCTGGTGCTGAAGAATCCCAAGCCGGAAGCCATCGTCTACGCCTATCACGACTATGCGATCACCTACGAACTGGAGGTGTGGCAGGAAGATCCCACGGATCTCGGTTACGACGAGCTCAGAGGCGAACTTCTGAGCAGGATCTGGTATGCGCTGGAACGGATCGGCCAGCGGGTTCCCTACCCCATCCAGGAATTCAAGCGCCGTCATGGCGCCTCAGGTCCGGAGGATCAGCGGGACTACGACCTGGAGGAACGGATGGCCATCCTGCGTCGAAGCAGCCTGTTCGGCCATCTGATCGAGGAACAGCTGGCCGCACTGGCAGCCAGAACGCGCTGCGTGCGGTTCGCCCTGGGTGAGCTGATCGTTGTCGAACAGGAGCATGGTGACACCCTCTACCAGATCGTGAACGGGCGGGTGGCCGTGCTCAAAACGCTGGAAGGAGGCGAAACACGGGAGGTTGTGCGGCTGGAAGCGCCCGCCTTCTTCGGCGAGATGAGTGTGTTCAACGATGAACCGCGCACCGCGACCGTTCAGGCCCTGGAACCCTGCGTGCTTCTGGAGGTGGATCGCAATGATCTGAGACCCCTGCTGGAAGAGAATCCGGCGATCATGGTGCGCCTGGCCGAGATCATCAGCCAACGGCGGGCTGAACTGCTCAAGCTCACCCCGGAGAACACCGCGAAGCAGGGAAATGAGCTGCTCAACCACATGCGACGTCTGTTTCTGGGTTCCTGAGCGGCTTCACCTCGCTCTGGGATGGAGTTGTCGATACATTCGCTGGAACAGGCAGCGCGCGCTCACCGCCAGCTGACGTTGATGCGCTCTGAAAGTCATGGCCCTGCTTGATCAACACACGGATCAACTCCTCCAGGACATCGCCCTGGAGCTGGCATTTGTCTCAAGCGGCGGTCAGCAGAGTGCGCTCAACCTCCTGAACGCGCTTGGCAAGCTGAAACAGAGCGTTCAGGAAAAACAGGGATCCGCTCAATCCGTGGCAGCGCTGAGCCGGCTGATCAGCTGGCTGGAAGCGATGGGGGAGTCGGCCACCCCATGGGGTGACTCGGAACTGGCGAGCCTGCAGCAGCATTACTTAGCGCTCGAGAAGAGTCTTTACAGCACAACGGAGAGCAACGGGGCGGCTGAACGCAGTGAAGACGGATCGGGCGAAGGCGGATCGGGCTCGGAGCCCGCATTGCTCATCAAGGTGGAGAGCAAAGATGAGCTGGAGCTGCTGAATGAGTTCTGCAATGAAGGCCGTGACCTGCTCAACCAGGTTGAACAGGGTGTGCTGGTGCTTGAGGAGAATCCAGGCCATCGGGAAACGCTGAACCAGGTGTTTCGGGCCTTCCATACCTTCAAAGGTGGTGCAGGCTTCCTCGGCCTTGATGCGATCAAGGATCTCGCACACATCCTTGAATCGCTGCTGGATGCTGCCCGGCAGAACACGCTTGATATCAATCGCCCTGTGATCGATCTGATCCTGAAAGGGGGTGACACCCTGCGGCAGTTCATTGATCAGATCGAACAGTCCATCAGATCCGGCAACCAGCACACGCCGATCATCATCCCCACCCTGGAGTTGATCAGCAGAGTCAAAGCAACACTGGCAGGCGAGCAACCCGCAGCCGCTCCGGTCGCCTTCGACCCCGATCCGCACAGCCTCCACCCCGATCCGGACAGCCTCAACCCCAGTCCGGCGGCAGGCCCCGGAGAGCTGGCTGAAGAGCGGCTTGCCGAAGCGCCGCACAAGCCAGACCCACTCAGCAACTTCGTGAAGATCGACACGCAGAAGCTCGATGCCCTGATCGATCTGGTGGGGGAACTGGTGATTGCCAAGTCGATGGTTGTCGAACATCCACTGCTCACTCAGCAACGGAAAGGAGAGCTGCCTCGCCACCTGCGCCAACTGTCAAGAATCTCATCAGACCTGCAACACAACGCCATGTCGTTGCGGATGGTGCCCATACGAACAACCTTTCAGAAAATGAATCGGTTGGTGCGAGACCTGGCCAGCAGTCAGGGCAAACAAGTGATGCTTGCACTGAAAGGAGAAGACACGGAACTTGATCGCAACATCGTGGAGGCGTTGACGGAACCCCTGCTTCACATGATGCGAAATTCCATTGACCACGGCCTCGAGAAGGCCGAGGAGCGCCTGAGGTGCGGCAAACCCGCACAGGGAAGAATTGAAATTGAGGCCAGCCATCAAGGTGGTGGGATCCTGATCCGAATCAGCGATGACGGACGCGGCATCGATCCCGAGAAGGTTCTACTGAAGGCCAGAGAGAAAGGGATCGTGGAAAGCAATTTCAATGGCAGCAAAAGCGAAATTCTGAACCTGATCTTTCAGGCAGGCTTCTCCACCGCAGCAACAGTGACTGACGTGTCGGGGCGCGGGGTGGGCATGGATGTTGTGCAAGGCAGCATCAACCGCCTGCGAGGACGAATCGAAGTCTCATCAGAGGCTGGGCAGGGAACAACATTTCTGATCCGCCTTCCCCTCACGCTGGCCATCATCGACGGAATGCTGGTGGGTGTTGGCGACCAGAGGTTCATCCTGCCCACACTTTCCATTGTGGAGTCATTCAGGCCCACAGCCACGATGCTCTCCACAGTCAAAGGCCAGGGCAGGGTTGTCAATCTACGCGGAAACCTGATCCCGATCCTGAACCTCGCGGCAAGACTTGGCATCCAAGGCGGAGTTGAGAGTCCAGAAGATGGCATCATTCTGGTGATCAATTCATCAGGATTGGCCCGGGGTGTTCTGGTAGACCGCTTGATCACCAAGCAAGAGGTGGTGATCAAAGCTCTTGGACACAGCTTTGAACAGCAACCTCTCTACTCTGGAGCAGCCATCATGGGAGATGGCCAGGTGGCCCTGATCCTCGATCCTGACGCCCTTGGACGGCCGATCAGCCAAGCGGGGTCGCCGGCAGACACTGGCCAGCAATCTGATTAACGATAAGCTGTTCAAACTGGGATCAGAGCCTTTTGTGATGGAACTGAATGTGAAGTCGATGATCAGGGGAAATGCGGCCCTGTTCACCCTGGCTCTTGTCGGGGAAGTTCTTCTGGTTGTAGCACTCACAAGGCCTATCTGGATCAAGCAGCCGCTTTTTGACAGAATCGTGGCCCACAAAGATCTGATTAACGACATCAGTCCACCGCCGCTGCTGCTGAAAGACCTCCGCGGGGAGGTGGCGCGTGCTCTGCTAGCTGCCGGACAGGAAAAGAATCCGGAGAACATTCACAAATTAGCGAGCGTTGTTGATCTTCGAGAGTACTTCCAAACCTTTCGGACTGAATACGAGGAGATGCAGAGATTCTGGAGTGAAAATCCAGCGGTCTCTCCCGATCTCCGCAATCTGATCTTGGAGCGGACCAAAGAAGGGAATGATTACTTCATCACTCCACTTGGCAACCAACTGATTCCTGCTCTGATGGATGGAAACCTGGCCAAGGCGACCCAGGTGGACAGGGAAATCAATCGCTTTTATCAGCAGCATGTTTCAGAGATCAAGGAGCTTTCAAGGCAAGTCGCAGACGCCGTGAAAGCCAAGGAGGATGATGCTGTGGCAAGCCAGAGTAGAAGCCTTTTATGGGTGGTCGTCAGCTCATTGGCACTGCTTGGGTTTGCCTATTATTTGCTATTCAGAATGCAGCAAGCATCTGTTGTCCCCCTGGGTCAGATCGCCGGTGAACTCACGGAAGGATCCGAGCAGTTCATCGGGGCCACCAGCGATGTGGCCAACGCCAGTCAGGAAATTGCCGCCGGCGCAGCCCAGGTTGCTGACGCCAGTCAGAGAATGTCCGCAGGAGCCTCCCAGCAGGCTGCGGCTGTGGAAGAAACCAGTGCTTCACTGGAGCAGATGTCCAGCATGATTCATTCCTCAGCCAGGAATGCCGATCTGGCCAAGAATCTTGCTGGCGAAGCCCAGGCCAGCACCACGATCGGCAACGCGAGCATGGAAGCCATGCGCCGCGCCATGGATGCCATCGAGCAATCCAGCAATGAGGTGGCCAAGATTGTCAAAAGTATCGATGAGATTGCCTTCCAGACCAACATCCTGGCGTTGAATGCTGCCGTGGAGGCTGCCAGGGCAGGGGAGGCGGGAGCCGGGTTTGCTGTCGTTGCGGAGGAAGTGCGATCCCTGGCTCAACGCAGTGCGGCAGCAGCACACGAATCATCAGACAAGATTGAAGCCTCAATCCTGAGCAGCCGCGAAGGAGCAGAGTGCCTGAAGAGAGTCAACTCTTCATTTACACAGATTGGGGAGAAAGTGCAACAGACAGACAGCCTTGTCTCTGAAATCACCCTTTCGGCAAAGGAACAAGCCCAGGGGATTGAGCATATCACCTCTGCAATTCAGGAAATGAGCAGAGTGGCACAGAGCAGCGTGATTGCCATCGAACAGATGCGGAAATCAGCTCAGCAGAGCGCCAGCAATGCCCAGCGGATTGCCAGCGCGTCTGAGCAGATGCGGGCCCAGGCCTTCAAACAGAGGCAGATCACGGCCCACCTGCTCCATGTCGTGGATGGCAGCCCTCTTGATCCTGGAGCTCAAGCACCGGCCTCAACGGCTCAAGGATCTCAACAACAACCCGCATCGCAAACCGTCAGCCACAACGGGCAGACCGTCGACAATCTCGATGATCATTTCAGTGATTACTGACGCACAAGCCAGCGATTTGTGAATCAGACCGCTCCCTTGATCTCTCCATGACACCTCAGACTGTGCATACAAACACACTCCCCAAGCCGGGGAAGTTTCTCCACTTCCAGCTGGGCCACGAGCGCTACAGCCTTGCCGTCAAGGAAGTGCGTGAGATTATTCGACTATGCCCGGTCACTCCCGTCCCACGAATGCCCGACTACCATCGCGGAGTAATTAATCTGAGGGGAAAGATTGTTCCGGTGATGGATCTAAGACTGAGGCTTGGGTTGGCGCCGTCAGCAAACCTCGAGCGGGCATGCATCATTGTGGTACAACGCGAGCACTCAAACAGCCCCGATCAACTGATCGGACTGCAAGTTGATGCTGTCGAAGAGGTGGCATTCATCCCCGAGGAATGCATCGAGCCGGCACCAGATTTCTGCGGCACAATCGATGACAGATTTATCCTTGCCATGGCCAAGAATAAAGAGGCTGTCATCACCATCCTAAGCGTGGAGGAGCTGGTTGAGCATGGAAAACGCACGGATCACCCCTCGTCCACAACCGATACCCACACCAACAATCCATGAAGCTGAATATCAAAACCCTGATTATCGCCAATGGAGCCCTGATCGCAACCGCCCTTGCAGGCGAGATGGCGATGTTTTCATTCATCGGCAAGGAAACCGCCATCAACGGACCCGCCTACAACAAGATCCTTGCGGGCAAAGATCTGATTGCCGACATCATGCCACCGCCAATTTATATCATCGAACTCCACTATTACGTAACTCGCGCACTTCTTGATATCCGCTCCCAAAACAACAGGCCTGCGAACGGTTCAGCCACCAACATCTCAGATCTGATCAGCACCTTCCCACGCCTGAAGCAGGCCTACGAAGATCGCATCAACAACTGGGCGAAAGACAACAACATCGGCGAGCAGGAACGTCGCCTGCTGAGCGGTGCGTTGAATGAGCAGGCCAATGCCTACTTTAATCTTGTGAGCAGCGATCTGATTCCTGCACTCCAATCAGGAAACTCTGCCCAAGCGATTGCAACCTACCAGCAGCTCGATCAGCTCTACAACAACCAACGCTCCCGCATCCTCGAACTCCTGGAGCTTTCCTCTCGCTCAACCACTGCCAACAAAGAAGCGGCGAGAGAAGCAGACGAACGAACTGGGATGCTGAAACTTCTGGTTAGCATGTTACTGCTAGGGACATCTTTCACCGTACTCTACTTAATGCTGCGAAACTTTGCGCGACCGCTCGATAAGATTGCCAATGACCTTGGCGATGGCGCCAATGAGTTCCTTCATGTAGCCAACCAGATTGCGGCATCCAGTCATGGTCTGGCCGAAGGAGCCAGTGAACAGGCCGCTGCCATTGAAGAAACAAGTGCCTCGCTGGAGGAAATGTCCAGCATGATTCACTCCTCAGCCCAGAATGCTGACCTGGCCAAGAACCTTGCCAACGAATCACAGGCCAATGCCAGCCAAGGCTCCGGAAACATGAAACAAATGACAGAAGCCATGGCAGCGATTGAACGCTCAAGTCATGAGGTTGTGAAAATCGTGAAAAGCATTGATGAAATTGCTTTTCAAACCAATATCCTTGCACTGAATGCCGCCGTTGAGGCAGCACGGGCTGGAGAAGCCGGCGCCGGATTCGCTGTGGTTGCCGAGGAAGTGCGGTCGCTTGCTCAACGCAGTGCTGCCGCGGCACATGAGTCCGCGACGAAAATTGAAGCTTCCATCCATAACAGCCGCCAAGGGGCTCAGTGCCTTGAGGAAGTGGGCGAATCGTTCACCAAGATTGAATCAAAGGTTCAGGAAACACACAACCTTATCGCCGAAATAGCCCAAGCAGCAAAGGAACAATCACAGGGAATTGAACACATCACTCGTGCGATTCAGGAGATGAGCAAAGTTGCACAATCCAGTGCTTCCAACACCGAGCAGATTGCCAGCTCTGCCGAAGAGATGAGAAAACAGGCCATGATGCAACGTGCAACAACTTCTGATCTCCTGGAAGTGATTGGTGGCTCCCCTCAAAAGCCTGAGCCAGCCAGCTACACAACCCATCACCAGCGCAAGGGATCTCCACAAAGCTCAACCGAATCAAAGTTCAACGATCTGGATGATCACTTCAGTGATTTCTGATCAGCCCAACGGGACGGGTCGCAACAGCTTGCTGGCCTGCGATCAGATCTCTGCTCGAACTTACCGTGGACTCTGTGAACTGATTCACAGACGCAGCCGAATCCACCTCGGCCCTAACCGGCAGTCCATGCTCACATCCAGACTCAATCTCAGGAGACAAGGTCTTGGCCTGAATTCATGGGATGCCTATTACAACCATCTCCTTCATCCGAACAATCAAGACGAACTCGACAACCTGATTGAGCTTATTGCAACCAACCATACGCAATTCTTTCGCGAGATCTCCCACTTTGAGCGGCTCCAGGCAACGATTCTTGATGGCATTCTGAGCGATTGCCCCGGGGCTGAATCGCAACTCTCAAGCTGGTCTGCCGCGTGCTCCTCGGGGGAAGAGGCCTATTCCATGGCCATCACGATTCACGCCTATCTTCAAAAAAGACCAGGCCCGCAGCCAAACTGGATCGTTTATGCCAGTGATATTTCCCGAAAGGCCCTTACAATTGCCAGCAAGGGGATCTATGCCCAATCAAGCCTTCATCTACCCAAGGCTGAGTGGTTGGCACGCTATTTTCGGCGGGGCAACGGTCCCTACGCAGGCCAATGCCGAATCAAAAGCCTGATCACCGAGCGGGTCAGATTCAAGCAAATTAACTTGTTTCAGGACATCTACCCCCTCCCTCAATCTCTTCAATTGATTTTTTGCCGTAATGTGCTGATCTACTTTGCAAAAGACTCCCAGGAGCAGCTTGTCAGCAGGCTCCACGGCATGCTTTGCCGTGGTGGTTATCTGGTTGTGGGTCATTCCGATAGCCTAGCCTCACTACGCCACGACTTCGAATCTCTTGGCGGCGGCGTCTTCCGCCGTAGCAACTAGGTTTCCTCCATAGCCATGATCGCCTTGAAACGAAAAATCCGTGTTCTGGTGATCGATGATTCGGCTCTTGTGCGCAAAACGATCACAGAAACCCTCGGGATTGATCCCGAGATTGAAGTTGTTGGCGTAGCGAATGATCCCCTGATCGCGATCGACAAGATTCCCAAGCTTCAGCCGGATGTCCTCACGCTGGACATGGAGATGCCACGCATGGACGGGCTCACCTACCTGCGCAAGCTGAAAAAGGAGAATTCCACCATCCCCGTGGTGGTGATCAGTTCCCTGACCCAGCAGGGATCCCAGCTGGCCCTGGAAGCCCTCGAGGCCGGAGCCCGCGAGGTGCTGGCGAAGCCTGACGGCAGCAGCTCAATCGGTGCTCTGGCCGGCAAGCTGGCGTTCCACATCAAGGCGGCGGCACGGGCTCGACGTGACCTTGCCCCCCTGCCGCGCAACCAGCCCATCACGGGGCAGAGGCCTGTTGAGCGGCCGAGAGGATCCGCTGACCGACGCCTGCTGGTGATCGGCTCCTCCACCGGAGGGGTTGAAGCCCTTCGCTACATCCTTCCCGCCCTGCCCAGCGATCTGCCTCCCATTGCCGTGGTTCAGCACATCCCGGCCTATTTCTCAAGGGCCGTAGCCGAACGCATCAACAGCCTGAGCGGACTGGAGGTGCGGGAGGCGGTCGACCGCCAACCCCTGGAGCCCGGTCTCTGCCTGCTGGCTCCAGGGGATCAGCACATGATGATCGTCCGGGAGGATCGCTACCGGGTGCGACTTGTGCAGACCCCTCCAGTGCATCACTGCCGGCCGGCTGTTGATGTGCTGTTCCGCTCAGCGGCAGCCGCTGCCGGGGCCCACACCCTGGGGGTGCTGCTCACAGGGATGGGCTGCGACGGGGCACGCGGACTCCAGGCCATCAAGCAGGCCGGTGGAAGGTCCCTGGCCCAGAACGAAGCGAGCAGCGTCATCTACGGCATGCCCAGAGCTGCTGTTGAGATGGGCGTTGTGGATCGAAGCGTTCATCTGCAGGCCATGCCCCAGGCCATTGTGGACACCCTCAGCTCTATCAGACCTTGAGGTATCAGAATGGATTCTGACCGAACAGCCCCCGCATCCCCAGGGCCGGGTGCAGAGCTGCTCAGCGCGGCGCGCATTCTCGTGGTGGACGACAGCAAAATGTTGCGGATGGGTATCACCCGATCCCTGCGTCAACTGGGCATCGAGCAGATCGAAGAAGCGGTTGATGGCCAGCAGGCTCTGGAGCGCCTCAAGCAAGAACCCTTTGATCTGATGCTGTTGGATATGGAGATGCCCCAGATGAATGGCCTCGCTGTACTTGCTCGCATGCAGGACCATTCTGAGCTCCGGGGCATCCCCGTGATTGTGATATCAGGCGGAGAGTCCATTGAAGAGGTGGTGGCCTGCATTGAGATGGGTGCTGAGGATTACCTGCCCAAACCCTTCAGCCAGGTGCTGCTGAGAGCACGGCTCACCTCCTCGCTGGAGAAGAAGAAGTTACGCGATCTGGAAATCATCCAGCGCAAACAGCTTGAATCTCAACATCTCAGACTGATCCAGGAACAGGAAAAGTCAGAGCTGCTGCTGCTCAATATTCTGCCCGCTGCCATTTCAGAGCGGCTCAAGGGTGGCGAGCAGCGTTGCGCCGACAGCCACGCCAATGTTTCTGTCTTGTTTGCTGATCTGGTGGGCTTTACCCGGCTCTCCCAGGGCATGACTGCCAAACAATTGGTCGAAATGCTGCATAGCCTCTTCTCAGCCTTTGACCAATTGGTTGAGCAGGCAGGTCTCGAAAAGATCAAGACCATCGGCGATTGCTACATGCTTGTGGGCGGTCTACCGGAAGCCCGCACCGACCATGCCAAGGCAGTTGTCTCCACAGCAGTCGCGATGTTGGCGGCCATGGACCAGTTCAACCAAGCCCACCAGACAGACCTCAACATGCGAATCGGCATCCACAGCGGCCCGGTGGTGGCAGGGGTGATCGGCAAAAACAAATTCACCTATGACCTGTGGGGCAATACGGTGAATGTGGCGAGCCGAATGGAATCGAGCGGCACACCGGGGCGGGTACAGATTTCCACCCAGACCGCCGAATTACTGGATGACAGCTTTGCACTGGAAGCCCGAGGACTGATCGAAGCCAAGGGGCTCGGCGAGGTGGCCACCTTCTTTGTCAATGGGCGCAGAAGCGCACCTGCAAGCTGAGCCGATCGACAGGGGCAGCCAGTTCGTCGGGATCAAACGGGGCCGCCTCTGCTGCCATCACCCGCCTCTGCCCAGGCCTGGGACCTCCTTCCGGCAGCACCTCCATGGGCTTGAGCGTCCCCTCGAGCCCCATTGCGCCAGCAAGATCCAGGCCCTGCTGCAAAGCATCCTGATAGGCGGCCCGCAGCAGGGACCGGCGGCTGGCCGCATCGCCGGCTGGATCGGCCGCCGCCGACACCGGCGCCAGCCGCACCCCCGGCAGGGATCCCACCCCCCGCACCAGGGCCTGCAGGCTCCGCGGGCTCACCAGCCCAGTCAGCTGCAGACTGGCAGACACCTGGGCCGGCAGCCGCGGCCCAGATGTCTGCCAGGTGCTGGGGGAGCCCACCTCCAGCTCCTGCACACCGAGCTGCAGCAGCTGTTGACGCACCGCCGCCAGCCGCTCCTGCAGCAGCCCAAGCACCCCGTCGGCACTGCCCGCCTCGGCCTCCAGCCCCAGCGAGACGCGCAGGCGCTCGGTCGACCGCTTGCGCTCCGCCGAGCCCCGGGCCGCCAACAGAGTACCGTCACAGCGCAGCTGGATCTGGCCCTCGGCCTCGGCGGGTGCCGCCGCCAGGGCCAGGGGTGCCGCCGCCAGCACCCCCACCAACAGCCCAGGAACGGTGGAGCGGCAGGCCATGGCAGACAACACGGGGCCGCTCAAAGATGCTGCATCTGGGTGAGCTGCTGGCTGGTGAAGGCCAACTTCTGCCCCAGCTCGCAGCTCAGCGCCAACAGCAGCGCAGCCACGGCCCGGGGATCGTCCTGGCCGAGCTGATCGAAGGCCCGCCGGGTGAGCACCAGGCAGCGGCTGTCCACATCCGCCTGGATCCGGGCAGAGCGCACCTGGCCGGAGAGAAAGGCGATCTCGCCGAAACAGATGCCGGGGCCGAAGGTGGCCAGCCGCGACTGCAGGGTGCGGTGCTGGCCGTCCTGGAGCTCGGTGGAGGTGGTGAACAGCCCGGAGAGCACCAGGAAGAGCTCGTCTCCCGCCTCCCCAGCAGCAATCACCTGCTCCCCAGCTGAGAAGGAACGCGGCTCCATGCAGGCCATGATCTGGCGCCGGTACTTCGGCTCCACCAGGCCGATGAACCCCGGCGCAGCACTGTCATCGAGGTGGATCGGCGGCTCCACCGCTGTGCCGTAGCGATCGGTGAGGTAGAAGTCCTCGGCACGCTGAATCGCCTGGTCGAGGTCCTGGCAGAGGATCGACTCCACCGATCCGCCCATGGCCGCCAGCAGCGGCTGGATCTCCAGATGGGCGCTGTTGGAGAGCAGCAGGGCCTGGCCCTGCTCCTGGAAGCCCACCAGCTGGCGAGCCAGCAGCGAACCGCACTGCGGTTGCAGCTCAAGCACCCGGGCCAGATCGAGGATCAGCACCCGCGACCCCACCACGCTGGTGCGCAGTTCCGCCACCAGCCGCTCCACGGCGGCGAATTCCAGAATGCCCTGGGCATGCACGATGCGAATGGCATTGGCCGACTCG
>JAYKHC010000111.1:0-4144 GCA_035285465.1 Cyanobacteriota bacterium | reverse complement strand
GGCACCCCTCGGAAGCTGGTGAGGCCCTGCAGCAGGTTCGCCAGGGGCAGGCCCTGCTGGAGCAGCGCACCCACCGCCTGCAGCTGATTCATCAAGTTGAAGCGCCCCAGCAACGGCGACTGAAAGGCCCCGCTCCCCATCGGGCTCACCAGCACCCCGCTCACCCCTTCGGAGCTGAACTGCAACTGCTCCATCCGCAGCTCAGCATCACTGCCCTCCTGCAGGGAGCTGCGCCAGGCGTGGGCGCCCAGCCGCTGGGCCAGCTTCTCGCCCCAGGGATCATCCACATTCACCACCGCCGTGGCCTGGCCCGGCTTCAGCTCGAGGAAGCCTGGGCTGAACAGGCTGGCCTTGGCCTCGAAGTAGGCCTCCATCGACGGGTGGTAGTCGAGGTGGTCTTGGGTGAGGTTGGTGAACACCGCCCCAGCGAAGCGGCAGCCTGCAACCCGTTGCTGATCCAGGGCATGGGAGCTCACTTCCATCGCCGCGATCTGCGCGCCTGCCGCCGCCGCCTCGGCCAGTTGGGCCTGGAGCAGATCGGCGAAGGCCGTGGTGTGCTGAGCGGTCACGCTCTGGCCTGGCCAGCGGTTCACCAGGGTGCCGAACAGGGCGGAGAGATGGCCGGCACCGGTGGCCAGGTGCTCGATCAGATGGGTGGTGGTTGTTTTGCCGTTGGTGCCGGTGACTCCGATCAAGGTGAGTCGTTGACTGGGTTGTTGCCAGAATTCCGCAGCCAGCAGTCCAGCCCAGCGCGCCAGCGGCGCCGGCACCACGATCACGGGATCGCCGGGAGCGGGAGGTCGGGCTGCGGCAGCCTCCTCCCCGATGAGGGCGGTCACGGCCCCTGCCGCCAGGGCCTCAGGCCAGAAGCTGCCGCCATCCACGTGGCTTCCCGGTAGGCCCACGAACAGGCTTCCGGGCCCCTGACGCCTGGAATCGCAGCTGACCTGCTTCACATCCGCGTTGGGAACCGCTTCAGGGGGCTCCAATCCCACGTGGCGCAGCAGGGGATGGAGCAGCTGGGTCATCGGCCCGACTGGAGTCGTTGATGTCTTTCTAAGCGGAAGGCGGCGTGAACCCCTGCTTCTGCAACCAAATTCTCAGGCCCTCTCCCTTCAGCCTCGGGGGGACGCGAGGCAGCTCCCGCCAGCTGTCCGCTGTCGTCTCAGCCGAAGCGATCGCCAGAACGGGCACGTCCAGGCCGTAGCGGGCGGCGAGGGCTGGATCGGCGTCCACATCGCGGGTTTCCACCGACGGGGGGGGCTCAAGGCTGTGCAGTTTCTGCTCCAGCCCTTCGCAGAGGCAGCAGCCCCGGCGGGTGAACAGCATCAGACGCATGGGTTCACTCCGGCACTGGATCGCAGCCGCAGGGTGTGAAGGGATGGCAGCGCAGCAGGCGTCGCAGGGTGAGCCAGCCACCGCGCCAGGGGCCATGGCGGACAATCGCTTCAAGGGCGTAGGCACTGCAGCTGGGAAGGAAGCGGCAGCGCGGGCCCAGCAGCGGTGAAATCCAGCGCTGATAGCTGCTGATGCCGGCCAGCATCAGCCAGGCGAGCACCCGGGTGGCAGCTCCTGCCTGGGAATCGAGCCTGGGGACCGGCTGGAGCCTGAGCACTGGGGGACCAACCGATAAGATGGAACGTTGACGTGGCAAGGCCTGGCTGTCCGGGAGGCTCCCTGGCATTCTGACCTTGCGGTGTCATCTGTCACCTGCCCCCCGATTTATGTCTCGCTACCGCGGCCCTCGCCTGAGGATCACGCGGCGCTTGGGAGACCTCCCAGGTCTCACCCGTAAGTCCGCCAAGCGGTCTTATCCACCCGGTCAGCACGGCCAAGCCCGTCGCAAGCGCTCTGAATACGCGATCCGCCTTGAAGAAAAGCAAAAGCTTCGGTTCAACTACGGGATCTCCGAGCGACAGCTCGTTCGCTATGTAAAGAAAGCCCGCTCCCAGGAGGGATCCACCGGAACGAACCTGCTCAAACTGCTCGAGAACCGTCTCGACAATGTCTGTTTCAGGCTCGGGTTCGGCCCCACCGTGCCTGGTGCGCGCCAGTTTGTGAACCACGGTCACATCACTGTGAATGGCCGCGTGGTGGATATCCCCAGCTATCAGGTGAAGGCAGGTGATGTGATCGCCGTGCGCGAGCGCAAGGCCAGCCGGAAGCTGGCTGAAGCCAACCTTGAATTCCCGGGCCTGGCCAACATCCCCCCCCACCTCGAATTCGAGAAGACCAAACTCACGGCCAAGGTGGTGGGCAAGTGCGAGCGCGAATGGGTGGCGCTGGAAATCAACGAACTGCTTGTGGTGGAGTTCTACAGCCGCAAGGTCTGAGTCAACCATCAAATTGACGAGAAAAGCCTCTGTCTTTTGCAGAGGCTTTTCTTTCCTGATTACCCAGCTCGAGGCTCGTTGCGCATAGCGCCGTCTCGGACGCCATTGCTCCCCGCCGTGCACATTTCTTGTGCCGCCCTTTAGTGATTTTATCAGATTCTTTGTTTCCGGAGTACTTGATCAACCCCGCCAGGCTTCTTGGCGGGTTGCTCCCCTCACCCGGTGGCCATGGGCGGCTGGAGCCTCTGTTGCTTCAGGAAGCGCCAGAGCTTGTTGAGGTTGTGGGTTGTGCCCCAGAACAGCCATTCACCATTCACCTTCTCCAGCCCGCGCAGCAGGAAGCGCCACAGCCCGCGCCCTTCCTTGGTCTGACCAAACACCGGCTCCATGATCGTTTTGCGTCTGGCGTAGATCTCCTTTCCTTTCTTATTGCGTAGCTTGCGGACCATCCGGCCCTGCTGGTTCGCAGAAGCCTTCGGCTATGACATCGAAATCCTTGGGTATCGGACCAAAGATCGGTGGTGGTGGCTGGTTCCCGGTCAGCACCAGGAAGACCAGGTCCTTGTAGCAGGCCCGCTCGATCTTGCGAAACGACCCCGTGCCCATGCTGTAGGCGTAAAGCAGCAGCAAGGTCAACCGCTGCGCGGAAAACTGCGTCTACATCCTGTGGCCAAACCTCTTCTCGCCGCGGGGATCCCTGGTCTGCGCAGTTCGGCCCTGTGCAGGTTTTTGGTTTCGGCCAGGAGAGCTGGGTGCCCACCGGCTATCAATCAGGAGCATCCCTGAATGCCTCGGCCATTTTCCTGGGAGAAACCCTCGCGAGCCTTGGAATCAACCCCGGTGTCTATCTCTGGTCCTGGGGATCCGGCAGCGAAGACTACAATCTTACCTTGCGTGTCGGGCAGATTTCCCCTGTGCCCGGTCCCCTTGGCCTGCTCGGAGCCGGTGTGGCTCTGGGCTGGAGGCGACGCCTTCGTCGACGCTGCGCGCAGGCACCCGGCATGCCCAAGGTGTGAACAGGGGCAGCCGAAGAAGCGAACAGTTGGCATGGGCAAGCCTCCCGCTGGCCCCGCCCATGTCGTTGACCACTATGCGTTGCTCTGGTGGCGACGCCATCGGCTGATCTGAAACACCCGGCTCGGCGATCACCACTTCGCGGTTCCGCCAAGCGTGGGGGAACGAGGAGGTGCGGCCTTCAATGATTCCCGCGCAGACTTCCAATCCGTAACCGTTTCAATCATCTTTCTTCAAGGCTTCACCTTCAGTTCCACTGACTAGGGCTTGCTGAAAAACCCAGGACCGCTGCACCGCAGCTGATTCCAATGAAATTCTCATGTTAGGATCAGATACAATCCACCATTGCTGGCCTAGAAGAACCTGCTGGCAGGCCAATGTGCGTTTTTCAGCACGCTGGTCAGCTATCGATCGAGGACTTTCACGCGCCCTTTGGTGGAAAGCTCGATCCCAGCAACCGCTGGGTTCAGCTCCACAGGTTGATTCCGTGGGCTCTACTGGAAGGCCACTACGCGACTCAGTTCAGCGCGAAGACAGGAGCCCCAGTCAAGCCCTTCCAGATGGCGTTCGGGTCGGTGTACATCCAGCAACGATTGGGAGTGACGGATCGAGAGACGGTGGAGCTGATCACTGAACCACCCTATCTGCAACTTTAATTGGCTTGAGCGGTTACCAGCCCTTACCTCCATTTGACGCATCCATGAAGGCCAACGGGATCGCGATGATTGAGGAGCTGCTGGCTGCGACCGAGCAGGAGAACGGTACGGATCCAGGCGATTGGAAGCAGCTTGTGGGCA
>JAYKHC010000110.1:0-6219 GCA_035285465.1 Cyanobacteriota bacterium | reverse complement strand
GGTCCATCTCTTTGCTTGCGCGACGGACCAAACTCGTTCTCAAGGGCTTGGATCCCCTATGGAACCATGTTTCAAGGTTTGTAGCCCGAACTCGATTTCCACTGAGAGGTTTAGGCTTGTCAGCACTTTATGCCCTCATCAGTGGGAGTTGTTAATGGGCAGCCCGATCAACTTGACGACGTTCCTCGCCAGGGCAAGGGATCGCTTTGGCCAACGTTATGATTATTCTGACATTGTCTACAAGAGTTATAAGACTCCGATCAAGATCCGTTGCACCCTTCATCCGGTCCGTGTGATCAGCATTACTCCCGAGCGTCATCTCCAGACTACCGGTGGTTGTCGCTACTGCCTGAGAGTGTGGCGAAACCAGCAGCTGGAGAGGACCCTTCGCATTCCCTCTCCCCCAACTCCAGATCCGTTCCGCTTTTACCAGCATGTGCGCTCCCGCTCCACTCCGGTTCTCAATGTGCCACCCCTTGTCTGAGACAGCCTGATCTTACTTCTGTTGCTTGTTCCCTCTGACCCGCAGATGGGGGGCATGTCAATGTCGCTCTTCGTACAGTTGACTTTTGATTGCCTCTGGCCGGCACACAGCTTTTCTTTGATTTCTCTTTGAGACCCCACAGATCCCCTGTTTTCTACAGTCGTGCTCAGTTGCTTGCGTCCGTGTCTCAATGGTGTTCCAGCAGCTCGATGAGCATCCCAGCTAGCCGTTCAGCACTTCGCAGGCTCCCTTCGATTCGCCCGAACCCTTCTCCGTCCAAGAAATCGCCGCAGAATCCCACCCTGCTTGCCCTGCAGAGTGACAGATCCGTGGGCAGGCCCGGAGCCAATGGCATTGCGGCTCCCCAGCGCATCAGCTGTTTTTCTGCCTTCTCCAGACCACCGGGCACTTTGAGGATCGGACTCATCACTTCACTGAGCAGTTCGGTGAGTTGACTGATGACCTCGTCTTCCCTGCCGCTCTTCGGCAGACCCAGCTGTGTCGCGATGGCTGAATGCGATCCATACACATCCAGATGATCTGCTGCAAAGGCATTGCTTGAATGGACCACCACAGCACAGCGCTGGTCCGCCAGCGGTTGGATGGATATTCGTCTCAGTCCCCACCTTTGCTGTGCTGCTGAATCGAAGCTCAGCAGACGAAACGGAAGCTGCAGCCAGAGGGAGGCTTCCGCTGGATCGATCACCATCATGAGATTGCTGCTGGCTTGAGAACGGATCCCGGCAATCGAGGTGAGGGCGTGATCCAGTTGAAGGTCTCCAAGTGCTTCAGCTGCCTCCTTGAGTGGAACCGAATTCCAGCCGAAC
The DNA here is from genome assembly GCA_035285465.1 of Cyanobacteriota bacterium. Lineage (GTDB taxonomy): Bacteria > Cyanobacteriota > Cyanobacteriia > PCC-6307 > Cyanobiaceae > UBA5018. The sequence goes on along the minus strand of JAYKHC010000110.1, from coordinate 4,908 downwards.
AGCTGGCCTGTTCGGGGGTGCGCCAGCAGGGTGCTGCTCAGCACCAGGAAGCCACTCTCTCCAAGAACGCCGCCCTCGCGGTCCAGAAGTCGCCACCCCCCCCCCGGTCTGGGCACGAGTCTTCGAACCAGCGTGGAGAAGTGTGTCCTGATCGACCCCTCCCCCTGTCGATTCGCCAGCTTCAGCAGGGCGGCTGCAATCTGATCCATTCCAGCTGCCCCCTGGAAGAGTTCTCCCTCTGTGAACTCATCTGTGCCATCCAGTTCAAGCTTCGACTCCCCTCTGAGTCTTGCGAGCCGTCCTTGCCAGGGCACGAGATCCCCGCTGGCCAGCAGGGGGGCCAGCAACGTCGGTTGCGGCAAATTCCTGATGTTGAGCAGAGGTGCGCCGTGATCAATCCGCAAACTGCTGTTTCGACGTGTCCGGCGGGTGCTGGCTCGGCCTCCTGGCCCTCGGCCTGTTTCCCACACGTCGATGTCGCCGCCATACCCCAGCTGGCGTAGACAGGCGGTGAGGGCACATCCGGAGACTCCAGCGCCGATGACCGCCAGGGACTGGGACGGAGCGCAATCCGGCACTGAGATGCTCAGGTTTCTGGGAACGGGTTGCGCAACGGGCAGCAACCAGGTTGTCTCTTCAAGGTAGCGTCGTCAGCTCCGATCAGCAGCCTTGATGGCGCGCTTCCTGTTGGTGCTCAAGCCGGCCGGGAACCCCAGCTCCCCTTGGATTCTCGAGCAGCTCCTTCCCGTGCTTGAGGCGTTACAGGGTGAGGTGGATCACCGCACACCTGCTCACCTGAGCGCCTTGCTCAAGGGAGCTGCCGAGGTGCAGCGGATGCAGTTGTTCGCCGACGTTCAGGCCAAGGAGGACGGGGCCGTTCTGGAACTCGTGCTGCTCAGCCGGGAGGCGATGGGGACAGGGGCCCCGGAAACCCGAGCCGTTTTCAGAGAGCTGCTCACCCTTCTGCAGCGTCATCTGAGTTGTTTCCAGCACGTGTTCCGCTCCGATCGCGATGGCGCTTTGCCTCAACAGCCTGAATGACACCAGGCCTCAATCCGACGGGCCAGGTCGTTGAAATCGGTCTCTGCCTCAATCCGGATACAGCATCGTTGTTCCGCGGAGTCCAGGGGTTCGACAGTTTCCAATTGCCGCTCCAGCACACTCGCATCGGCGTCGGATGGGTCATCGCCATCGCGTTGGCGTTTCTTGATGCGCGCCAATGCTTCGATTCTTGTGGCCATGGGAGACAGAATCAGAAAGGGCACACCGAGATCGTGTGCAAGTTCGGCCATCCTTCGGCGATCCCCACGCTTGAGGAACGTGGCATCCACCACGACGGAAAATCCGGAATCGATCACTTGCCTCGTCAGCCCTGGCAACCTCTGAGTCATCAATTCATCACTCACCTCGGGTTGGTAAAGATCGCCGAATCGGGCGGATGCTGCCGGGATTCCCCAGAGTCCGAACATCCGTTTGCGTTCCACGTCTGAGCGCAGCTGAATCCAGCCCAGCCGGTCGGCGATTTCCCTGCTGAATCTTGATTTCCCTGTTCCGGATACTCCGGTGGTGATCGCCAGCAGAGGCGCTGGAGGTGTGATCAGCTTTTCGGCGAGCTCCAGGTAGGCATCAACAGCAGCAGGATCGTCCCGCAGAGCCGCGACTTTGGCGCGAACCACAGCGCGATAACAGACGTACCATCGCCAGAGACTGAGGCCGTTCCAATCACCGTTCTGTTGCAGCCAGCGATTCAGAAGCCGCTGGCTCAGTTGCTGTGCCCCATGTTCCTGGAGGTCCATCACCAGGAAGGCCATTTCATTGATGACATCAATCCAGCGGAGCGATTCACTGAACTCCAGGGAATCGAAGGGAACAATCCGGCCCCCCAGAAGCACCAGGTTGCCCAGATGAAGGTCGCCGTGTCCCTCTCGAACCCGACCAGCGGCCAGGCGCTGGGCGAACCGAGGTCGCTGTCTTTGCCATTCCCGTTCGCTCCAGAGCCGGATCCGCTGCAGTCGGGCTGCGCTGCAAGGCTGATTGCTGACCAACGGTGAAGCTTCAAGAACGGCAAAGTTGGCCTGGACCGGTGCCCACACAGCCTCGGCCGTCCCATGGGGGCCGTTCGGAGCTGCGACGGCGGCATGGTCCTGGAAGCTCGCCAGATCATCGGCAAGGTGATCCACCAGCCTTGAAGTGAGTTCATGACGGTCCACAACCGCCGTCAGCAGTGAACCCTGGGGGAATTGACGCATACGGACCGCGTGGTCGATCACCGGCCCATCACCCTTGAACGAGGCCTGCTCCGGTGGCCCGTGGAGGGGTACAACATCGAGGTAAAGATCAGCGCCGAAACGGTTGTTGAGGCGTAGCTCCTCCTGACAAAGCAGCGCTCTTCGCTGGGGATCGGAAAAGTTGAGAAAACCGAGATCCACTGGCTTCTTGAGCTTGTAGGCATAGACACCCGTGAGGAACACCCAGGAGATGTGAGTCTCCAGCAGCTCCACCTGCTGAACCGGATGCGCGTAGGCCTGTGGTCTCAGCAGACTGGCGATCAGCGGCGGAATGGGGGATATCACAATGCGTTCCGTGGAACCTTGGAGCTTCGCGCATGGTTGCTTCGAGAGTTGCCACAATCCTGGGGATTCGAGATCCAGTCCGTGGCGTTGCCAGCCCTTCTCTCTCCTGAGTTGATCGCGAAGTCATCTCTGTTCGGAATGGGCATTGCCTTCTCCCCCCTTCATGTTGCGGTTGTCGCCTTGTTATTGCTGGGGAAAGCCCCTCTGGCCCGTGCCACGGCTTACGTCCTGGGTTGGGCCTGTGCCAATGCCCTGGCCATCGTGGTGTTGATGGTGTTGGGTGAAGGTTTCTCCATCACCCCGGCTCAGGGTGCGAGGGAACAGGTGCTGATCGATCTTCTCGGCGCAGGTGCCCTGATCGGCCTTGGGCTGTATCAGCTCACTCCCAAGGCCAGCCTGGGCGAGGAAGGCATGGCTCTCCGCCTGATGAATCGCCTGCCGGATTTCGACACGATCACCCTGGTGGGTCTTGGAGCCGCCAGTGCCCTGCTCACCCCAGAAAACCTTGTTTTTTATCTCAAGGAGGCAGGGTTGCTGTTGATGAATGATCCGGGGTTGGGCGCTGATGCTGAGATCACAGGTTTTTTCACACTGATGGCCAGCTCCCTCCTCCTGCTGCCTCCGATCGCCTGGTTGTTGAGTGCCGGAGGAATCCGGGATTCGATTGCCACACTGGAAGACTGGCTGCGGCATCGTGCTGAGTGGTTGGTGGGTGTGATCGCTTTGCTGCTGGGCGCCTATCTGTTGGTGGAGGGACTTGAAGGTCTGGCCATTTTTGCCGCTGGCTGAGCTGCGGCAACTCAGCCGGGCAGGATCACCCGGTTGATCACGTGCACCACGCCGTTGTCGCAGGCAATGTCGGCCGTCAGCACGGTGGCGTTCTTCACCTCGAAGGGATCGGCGCAGCGGATCGGGATCGGCGCCCCCTCGAGGCTGGCCCACTCCGGCTGGTTCACCAGGGTTGCCTGGTTGTGGACACCAGCCAGCACGTGATACCTGAGGATCCTGGCCAGCTGGGGAGGATTGTCCACCAGGGTCTGGACCGTGCCGGCAGGAAGGGCGGCGAAGGCGTCGTCCACCGGGGCGAACACCGTGAAGGGGCCGGGACTGTTCAGGGCATCCCTCAGGCCGGCGGCATCCACGGCCGCCAGCAGGGTGTTGAAGCAGCCGGCGTCGGCTGCGGTGTCGAGAATGGAAGCCATCGTTCGCACACGCGGTGGGTCAGCGGTAATCCTGAGACTGGATCTGGGGCAGCCGGGCTTCGGGCCGCAGGAAGCGGTCCAGCTGGGCCTCGAAGAAGCGCCGGTTGGCCATCAGGTGCTCGGGGTTGGGATCGTCGAGGGGATAAAGCAGGGCACAGCGCAGCGCCTGGATCACCGCTGAAGTCACGTTGTACATCGAGCGCTGGAAGGTCACCCCCAGCTGCACAAGCTGGTCGGCTTCGCCGCGCTTGTGCTGCTTGTAGAGCTCCTGGAGATAGGGCGGCAGGAAATGGAGCATGTCCTGCATCAGCAGGGTGGGTGGGATGCCAGCCGAACCCACGGGGAAGACATCGGCGTAGAGGATGCCGTAATGGAAATCGGCCTGCTGATCAGGCACCTGGCCGGCCTGGGCGTTGTAGCTCTTGGTGCCCCGGAACGGTGCCGTGCGATAGAACACGGCCTCCACATAGGGGAGGGCAGCTTCGTAGAGCCAGGTGAAGCCCTCGCTTTTGGGAATGATCTCGAAGCATTCGCCACCGATGAACACGTGGTGGTAGATCGGCCGGCCGGCCACGGCGAAGATGCCATTCACCAGGAAGTTCATGGCGTCGGGAACGCCTTTGAAGCCCCCTTCGTCGTAGATGTCACTCATCTCGAAGAACACCGGGGCCATCACCTCCCAGAACAGGCCCAGGTTGGCGGTGTAGCTGAGCTGGCGAACCTGCTCGAGGAACATCTCTGGGAAGAGGTTGTAGAGGCCCAGCATCAGGGGATTGCCGCGGAAATAGGCCTTGATTGCCCGGTCGGCGTTGGCTCGGTAGGCCTCGCTCTCGAGATACTCGTCGAAGCGGCCGCCCATGCCCTGATGCCAGAGCATGGCCTGCATGCAGGCTTCGGCGAACTCCATGTTCACCCGGTCGTGCCAGAGGTGGTGGAGCAGCTTGGGCATGGGGCGGGTTTCACCCCGTTCCATGAAGGCCAGCAGCTCGGGGTGGGCTTTCTCACCGCCGCGCCAGATGCGGAGCTTTGACTGCTCGCCGGAGTAGGAACAAGGCCGATCCAGGTAGTCCTGGGAGATGAAGTACTTGAAGGCCGGTAGGGGGTTGAGAAACACCTGCTCGGCGATGTAGAGC
>JAYKHC010000109.1:0-9742 GCA_035285465.1 Cyanobacteriota bacterium | reverse complement strand
GGGCCGGACTGCTTTCTTGCGACCTGAGCAACACCCATCGACACCCAATCAACCGGCAGCAGTTTTGAGTTTTATCGAGAAGGCTTCGCATCGATGAACCGCCTTTCAGAACAGGCTGCCTGATGCCATCAAACCAAGATGAACACCGTGCTCCATTTCAGCTGAGCCTGGTTTGGGGCGTGAATCATAGAACCGTTCATGAAGGAGGCGCTCCTCCTGCAAGCCTCCCAGGAACTTCGCAGCCATGGAGCCTGAAATGCAAGTTGCTGAAAAGGTATTCAGCATCCAACGCGTAGCGCGCCTTCACTACAATCAAGAAATCTGATTCGCAATCACTACGCTCTCCCAGTCAAACTGGTTGCAATCCGCAAAACGCACATCCCGCCGAGGCACACCCGCTGCGATGAAGGACCTGCACAGATGTACCTAAAAGCAAACTTCACAAAACAAAGCAAACTTTACGAAACCTTTTCGTTGCCTTGCGTTCTTCGAGGATGATTGTCATCAATTTCTTGTTGTATCAAGTCCGCTTTCAGATCGCAAACCCTGGTCGATAGAAGGGGGCCTTCCAGCCCCCATGGATCATTTGGGTGATAAGGCTGACCTCACCCCATCTCCCTGTTTAGGGTCAGGCAGCCACAGGGGCGGTCTGACGGGAGAAACGAACGATGTTGTTCGCTGTTACGGGTTTGCTCTAACCGAGCAGGCTTCAGTCACTCTCCTGATGCCCCGTCGAAACCATTGCAGCCCCGGGAGGGAAGAATGGAGCTGAGCGGAATCGAACCGCTGTCCGAAACATGGGTGTGAGCCACCTAGTCCGACCGGAGCCGAACGGGTCCATTGTGGCAGAAGCATCGACGCGAGTGCCGGGTGAGCAACACCGAACCGATCTGGCCGGAAGTCCGCCCCGGTGGGCCCAGATTCCATTGCGTGGCAGCTCTGCCGGCAGGCCTTGAACAGGCGGGTGCCGCTGAGCTCCTGGCCTTAGGTGCCTGCGATGTGCGCCTGTTGCGGCGCGCTGTGCGTTGTCGCGTGGATCTGACGACCTATTACCGGCTTCAGCTGCAGGCCCGGATACCGTTTCGCCTGCTTCGCGAATTGGCCTGCTTCCCCTGTCGGAACGCCGCTGACCTCCATTCAGGGGTGAAGGCCGCTGCGGACTGGGGATTCTGGCTACCTCCGCAAAGAAGCTTTCGCGTCGACGCCAGTGGCAGCATCCCAGGTCTGTCCCACAGCCACTACTCCGCCCTGACCGTCAAGAACGCTCTGATCGACCTCCAAAGGGAACGTTGGGGGCAGAGGTCGTCGGTGAATCTCGAGACACCGGATCTCTCCCTGCATCTTCACCTTGACGCTGGTGCAAAGACAGGGAAGCCCATGGCATCGCTCAGTCTCGATGGGAGCGGCAACAGCCTGCACCGCCGTGGCTATCGCGTCGCAACGGGACGGGCACCCCTGAAGGAAAATCTGGCTGCCGGCCTGATCGCTCTCAGCGGCTGGGATGGATCTGTGCCTCTTGTGGATCCGATGTGCGGATCAGGCACCTTGCTGATTGAGGCGGTCTGTGGTGTGCTGAAGCGAGCCCCGGGACTTCTGAGACGGGAGAAGCGGTTTGCGGTTCAGAACTGGCCAGACTTCGACCCAGCTTTGTGGGAGCAGGAGCTTCAGTCGGCACGCCGCCTCGAAGCTGGCAGCCTCGCTGGAGGCATCCCGCTGGCCCCTGTGATCGGATCTGACGTTGACCCTCAGGCGATCTCCCTGGCGCAGGCCAACGCAGAAGCAGCAGGAGTGGCGGAATTCATGGAATGGCGAACCCGTGATGTGCTTGAACTGGTGCCCCCTTCTCAGCCTGGGCTGGTGGTCACCAATCCTCCTTACGGTGTGCGGATAGGTGAACGGACGTCTCTGCGTGAGCTGTACGCCAATCTGAGCACAGTCCTCAAACAGCGTTGCTCAGGATGGCAGCTGTGGATACTCAGCGGCCATCCGGAACTGACCGAAGCGTTGCGCCTCAAGGCCACCCGCCGCATCCCGATCAGCAACGGTGGCATCGACTGCCGCTGGTTGAATTACCAGATCCGCTGATCTCCAACCAAACCTGCACAAGCGGAGACATCCACCTCACCGAAGCAGCAGTGTTGCAGTTCCCAGACCGGTGATGAGAATTCAGGGATGGCTCGGGGGAGACTTGAACTCCCGACCTTGGGGTTATGAATCCCACGCTCTAACCAGCTGAGCTACCGAGCCTCGAGTGGATGCCAGAGGACGAGCCGAATTCTGAGCAGAGTCAGACAGCTCATGCGAGAACCAGGAGAAAGGCTTGGAGCTCGCAACCGAATTCAGACTTTATCAGGCTCTGGGTGGAAGGAAGGTGAGGGGATTGGCAGCACCCTTCTGGGCTGGATGAATCTCGAAATGAAGATGAGGACCGGTGCTACGACCGGTGCTGCCCATCTGGGAGATGGACTGACCCTGGCGCACTTCCTCACCATCACGGACGAGCAGGCGGCTGTTATGGGCATACAGCGAGCGGCTGCCATCCTCGTGTTGAAGGGTCACGAGATAGCCGTAGCCACCATCGTGCCAACCGGCGAATGAAACCCGACCCGCCTTGGCTGCCACAACGGTGGTTCCGACGTTGTTCGCAATGTCGATTCCTTTGTGCATCCGACCCCAGCGCCATCCATAGCCGGAGGTGAACATGCCGCGAGTCGGCCAGATCCAGCCAGCTGGAGAGGACTTCAATGCATCGTTCGGATTCTGTTCCGAACCGAAGCCGGGCATCTCAGGCCAGCTCAGACCACCACTGGCACTGGGACGCAGCCCAAGCACCATGCGTGGCCGCAACGAAGATGACTGGGCGAGACGTATCGGACTGCCAACCACCAGGCGAGCGGTTTCCAGACCGGGATTCAGCCTCAGCAGATCGGTGAGCGTCATCCCATAGCGCTGAGCGATCTTGAAGACCGTATCCCCGAAACGAACCACGGGAGAATCCTCGGCGGGAGGGGGGGCTTCCAGAGGCGGAGTCCGTCGGGCGGAAGCTGGATCCAGCACGAGGACCTTCGCGATCGAGCTTTCGGCCTTGCTGGGAATGACCAGCCAGTCTCCTGCGTCGTAACGATGATCCTCATTCACATCGTTGAGCTGGGCAAGACGCTCTTCGGGAACAGAGAGGCGCTCGGCCAGCTGCTCATTGCTGGTGGCATTGCGAAGCCTCAGCCAGATGCGGTCGTTGCTGGGAGCGGGAAGCCCGGCAGCAACAGGTTCAAGCGCAGGGGAAGCCTCCTGGGAGTCTGGAACAAGGGCGACAACTCCGGCTGGCACCGCAGCAGGAATGAAGAAGCCCAGACGAAGAACAGTTTTCCAAAGCCGCATAGAAACCTGACAGGGACCAGCCAAATCGGAAGAGATGACGTAATCGCGGGCAGTCGGACGGTAGCGGACCGAGCCGTTTCCAACAAGCCTCAGGCTGGGCTCCCCTGACAGCGTCAGCTCCCTGCGCAGCGGCTCAGGGCTGCTCAGTTGCCCCCCGGTCCAGTTGGCGCAGGGCTTCAAAGAGGATGACAGCAACCGATACCGAGAGGTTCAGGCTGCGAACCCCGCCGCCGGGACCCTCGCTCGAACAGGCCATGGGGATTGTGAGACTGGCGTCGGACCCCGACACCACTTCGGCAGGAAGTCCATCGGTCTCGCTTCCGAACAGGAGCCAGTCGTCGGAGCGGAACCGCTGCTTCAGATAACTCTGTTCCGCTTTTCGGCTCGTAGCCAGCAGCCTTCCACCGGCGTGCCGCCGGTGCGACTCGAAGGACTGCCAATCCGAGTGGCACTGAAGGTCTACCCAGGGCCAGTAGTCCAGGCCAGCTCGTCGGAGCCATCGATCGCTGAGCTCAAACCCCAGCGGCTCAATCAGGTGCAGCCGGGTGGCGGTGGCCGCGCAGGTTCTGGCGATGTTTCCGGTGTTGGGAGGGATCTGAGGGTGATAGAGCACCACGTGCGGCATGACGGACAGCGCTAATCGGGGGGCACGGGTATCCCGATCTCTCTGAGATTGACAGCCCTCCCTGCCACGACCAACCAGGCCGTATCGGCCACGCAGACAAGGCGGCGTTCCAGGGATCCGAGACGGTCGCGAAACAGACCGCCGATCGCCGTTGGAGGTACCACTCCCCAACCCGTCTGTTCGCTCACGATCACAAGGGCGCCGGAGCAGCGGGCAACAACGCCCAGCAGAGCGTCGCACCGCTTTTGCCAGCGACGGTCATCCAGCTCCAGCGATCTGGCCACCCAGGATCCGAGAGAATCAACCAGAGCAAGCTGCGTGCCCGTGAGGCCTCGAAGCAGGGGGCCCAACTGGCCGGGTTTCTCCAGCTCAACACTGCTCCATTGCGCCGGTCGACGTAAGCGATGCCTCTGGATTCGCTGCTGCCAGGCTTCATCAGCAGGGAGCTGCGGACCTGTGGCGACATAGACAACATCCCGTTCGCTTTGAGCCGCCAGATGTTCGGCCCAGCGACTTTTGCCGCTGCGCGCTGGGCCGAGCACAAGCTGAAGCCGTGCCTGGCTGCCTGAAATCGGTGAGAGACAGGAGCCTGATCGGGGATTAACCTCCACCATTCATGTCTCTCAGAGTGGCCACCGAGGAGGGCGAAACACGGTTCAGATAGCGGAAGATCCAATATTTGAAAATAGTGGCAAGAGCCACAGGGAATGTGGCGATAAAGAGCATGATGAAGTTCTCACGTGCGGGCACACCGAGGTGATTTGCTATGCCGTCCAGCAGCACAGTCCATCCTTCTGGACTGTGAAAGCCAACAAAGATATCTGTAAACAGAATGATGGTGAATGCTTTTGCACTGTCGCTCAGACCGTAGATCAGTTCGTCTAGAAAGCCGCGCAGAACCTGAAGGTCACGCTGACCCAGCACACAGACAAGGACAAAACCAATCAATCCGCCGATGTCTGAAAGAACATTCTTGATGGCGTAAGTGCTCTCGAGGTCGGCATCTTCCTTGAGCTCCCGGGCCCGTTCAGCAAGGCGTGACTGCAGGTCTTCTCGGGTTGGAAGCGTTTCGCCCTTGAGCAGCGCGTCAAATTCAATCTCAGCCTGATAAACCCTCAGCCTTTCAACAGCCCTCTCCTCGAGTTGGGGTTTGGGATAAGTGAGAAAAGCACTCTCCGGTGAGTAGCGATCAACCAAGGGTGAAACGATGTATGTGCGGGTGACCTGCTGGAGAAGCACGGGCACCAGCACCAGGAGCAGAAGAACTCTCAGGGACACCAGGGTGGAATCCCTGCGCCGCCGAAAGCCAGCCACAACGTTGGCCTCCGCCTCGGGATCGAGTTGACGCCGAACCTGATTCATCACACCCAGCAGGCTTCTGGGGAGCACCTCAGGAGAACGACTGATCGAGGGCAGCGCCCTTCTGTTCGTGTCGTAACGAGCGATCACCGATTCAATCAGCTGCAGTTGCCTGAGTTCCTGGCCCGTCAGCTGTCCTCGCTGGCCCTCCACGACCTCCAGAGCCTCGCGACAGACGGCCAGAGCGGCCCGGAAGCGTCTCAGCAGGCGGGCCTGAGCTGAACGGGTGATACTCAGTTCCAGTTCGGGGCGAACGGGTCTGTCGTTGTAGTGCTCGAGCTCGATGCTCTGGATCAACAAAGCTGACTCGTAGCCACGCTCGAGGTTCTGACTCACCTCAAGGGCCGCAGCACGCCCGAAACGTCCCATCCAGTCGCGAATTGCCATCAACCGATCAGCGTGAGAAGACCCACCAGGTGAGCATCGGCACGATGGTTCCAACGACCAGCAGCACCACGACCCAGGTGAAGGCGTTGCTGGATTCCGTCTGTTCACGGGTGGGGACTGTGATTCCTCGACTCACGGTCTCGGTGATGACCGGTTCACCCGGGTCGTCCTCCCCCTCCAGCACAAGCTTCAACCTCGAGATTCCGTCCAGACTGGCCTGGCGATATCGGGCTCCATCGCGCAAGGAGGAAGCCATCGTGGTGCGCGCAGTGCTGCGCAACAGCTCCTGGTTGAGTTCAGAAGCAAGATCAGGCGCGGCGACAATCGAAGCAGCCCCGGTCTGGGTATCGATCAGGAACAGCAGCAGACCATCCGTGGAGTCCGGTTCGGTCCATTGCTCCAGCAGCTGATCTCCAAGCTGGCCCAGCCCGAGTCCGTAATCGAGGCGCTTCACGGTGACCAGTCGCGCATCCACATGATCCTCAGCCAACCCCTCCAGGGCTCGGCTCACCTCGGCCGCTGCAGAGCGGCTGAACACGCCCGCCGGATCGATCAGCCGTTCATCAGGCAGCATCGGCGGGTAGCTCGACGCTGATGCCGCCCCGGCAAGGCCCGGTTGCCACAGAAGTGTCAGGCAGAGCAACAGCAGGGCTACAGAAGCCCAGATGCCGGCGATTCTCTGTGGGATGCGGGTGGCATGGGCCAAGGGTCTAACGCAGGGTCCGACCTAGTTTGCCGTCTGAATCCAGTCCTGTCGCTCGTGCTCTCAAGCTGGCCCGCGCGGATCGCCCTGGCTGTGGGAATCGGCGCCCTGGCCTTGTTTGTGGTGAACCAGACCCTGGCCGCGGAGGTCACGCCATCTCTGGAAAGGGCCGGTGTTCTGGGATGTGCACTCTCGGTGGGCTTCATGCTGGTGGCTGCGCTCTGGACGCGCGCTGTACCGGAAGCAAAAGCGCGGGCTCCTCTGCAGGGCGATCAGGGCCTTGAACTGGCTCAGGGACTTCCGGAACCGATCAACGAGGAACTGGGCTGGGGCAGTCGGATGCTGCTCACGGCAACGGCTGCGGCCACCGTGTTGGTGTTCTGGGATGGCAGGATTCTGCTGAGACGCGGCCTGCTCGGCTCTGGCAGCTTCAGCCCTGCTGACATCTGTCGCCTGGCCCGTTCCAGGCAGGCAGCGATTTCCTTGGTAGACCTTTCCCTGTACCCGGGAAAGCAGGAGTTTGACGCTCTGCTGCCGGGATTGCCTTCGGCCGTCGTTCAACCTCTGGGAACCCGAGGTTGGATTGTGCTCGGTGGATGGAGCAGCCGCTGCTTCAGTCGCAGTGATCTGCAATGGCTTGAGGGCTGGGCGGCACGGCTCACATCCGCACTGGAAACTCTTCCTTGCTGCGCGGACGGCCAGGAGCTGGCTGCTCCTGAAGGCGCAGACGCGTGTTGACCCGTCCCCCCGGACTGGTGAACACAACCGTTCCACTCTCTCCCATGCGTCCATCGAGCCGGCTGGCCCGGGTGGTCTGGTCGGATGCCTGACGTTGCAGTTCCACATTTCCGGTGGCTTCCAGGGCCTGGGTGGTCCAGTTCCAGCGGCAGCGGTCAGCGGAAAGCACCTCCCCGGGTTGACGAAGCCTGCATCCCTTTGGAATCAGGGCCACCGTGCCAGGTTGGTGCAGCACAAAGCCCTGCCCCTGGATCGTGAGCCTGCCGATCGTTCCCTTGAACGGCTTGGTGGAGCTGGCCTGCTCGCGTTGCAGGTCGAGATGGGTTTCAGCGGCATCCAGCTGAGCGCTCGCCCCCGGATCCTGGAATCTCACGGGGCTGGCAAGAACAAGTTTCTGGCTCAGGGTGTTGCCGCGGAGCGATGAGGAGGTGAGGGTCTGGACCGCGCCATCAGGACCCCGGAAGATCCGCCGCGCCTGAATGGGGCCCGTGGCTTCAAGCTTGCCGCTTGAGGGGAACCAGTCGGCACTGCTGGCTTCGATGGTGAGCATCTCCTGGGTTTTCGAGGCGCTGCCGGAGGAAGCTGATGCGACCCTCTGGATCCGGGGTCGGCCCTGCAATCTGAGCAATTCCCGGTCGATCAGAAAAAGAGCCTTCTCCGAGCTGAGCGTCAGATCGCGCTGGGTCGCCACGGGACGAAGGTCGAGTTCCATGCGCGCCTCGCGCGAATACCAGCGCAGCCGCTCGGCGCTGATCAACAACGGCTCAGGGCCCAGCCGCTTCAACCTCACCTGACCCTCGAACTGAATCAGGGCCCCGTCTGCCAGCACCACAGCACTTCTGGCGCTGAGCTGGTAAGCAGGTCGTCCCTCGGCGTAGAGAGTGCCACGCAGCTGGCGTGCCTGAGCCAGTCGACGGGTGATGTCGTAACGGGCCTCCGGACTGTTCAGCGTCCAGGCCGGCCGACCATTGGAATCATTCTGACTGAGCTGCAGTGAGCGGAAGACGAAAGGAAGGGTCGCCTCCTCCTTGGTGAGTCGTTCCTGACAACCTGCGACAGACACAAGCAGGGGAAGCGCTGCCATCAGGCGGGAGAGGAGTGTTCCGGCCTTGCGGATCCACCCTCCCGATCGGAAAGCGGCGGGCTGTTGAAACTCAGAGAGGTGCATGCAGTTCCAGCCGTGCCATCACCGGCTCAGGCTCCGGCAAGGCAGTACCGGGCTCCAGTTTTCCCCAGGCCAGATCATCAGGCCAGCGGGGAGCGTGATTCTGTGCCAGCTGCTGGAGCATTCGAGCGGAAAGCTCCGGCACAATCGGTGCCAGCAGGCACCCCACCAGCCGGGAAGCTTCCAGGACCGCGTAGAGATCGGCGCCGACCGCTGCTTCCTGGCCCGGTTGCTTCATCACCTTCCAGGGGGCCTGCTCGTTGAGGTAGCCATTGGCTTGCGAGGCCAGTTTCAGGGACGACTCAGCCGCTGCCCGGAAATCAAGACATTCCCAGGCTTCCTGAACGGCCTGGCTGGCCTGGCTGCCGGCTATCGCAAGTTGATGCTCGCCGGATCGAGCCGCGCCGGCGGGCGGTACCGCACCCCCATACCAGCGACGCGCCATGGAGCTGGTTCGGTTGAGCAGGTTGCCGATCGTGTTGGCCAGGTCGTTGTTGACCAGATCGGTGAAACGCTGTTGCTGGAAATCGCCGTCGTCCCCAAAGGGAATGTCGCGTAGCAGATACCAGCGCACGGCATCTCGGCCGCAGTGCTCAAGAAGAACCTCCGGATCGAGCACGTTGCCGAGCGATTTGCCCATCTTCTGGCCCTCGCGGGTGAGGAAGCCATGGCCAAACACCTTGGCGGGCAGGGGCAGCCCTGCCGAGAGGAGCATCGCCGGCCAATACACCGCATGGAAGCGCAGGATGTCTTTACCGATCACGTGCACCGAGGCGGGCCAGCCGCGGCTGAGGGCGGTCTCGAGATCCGGGGTGTCGCCTTCTTCCAGCAGCGCGGTGATGTAGCCGAGCAGGGCGTCGAACCACACATAGAAGGTGTGGCCCTCATGGCCGGGCACGGGGATCCCCCAGGGCAGGTTCACGCGCGAGATCGAGAAATCGCGCAGCCCCTGCTTCACGAAGTTCTCCACCTCCTTGCGTCGGCTGGCCGGCTGGATGAAGCCGGGCTGGGCGATCAGCGCCTCGATCTGCTCCTGGTAGCGCGAGAGCCGGAAAAAGAGATTGAGCTCATCGCGCCACTCCAGCGGCCGCTTGTGGGTGGGGCACTCGGGGTCTTGGGCCTCGTGGGGATCGTCTTTGAATTCCTCACAGGCCACGCAATACCAGCCCTGCTGGCGGCCTTCCACGATGTCGCCATTCGCCTCAACCCGGGCAAAGAACTGCTCCACGATCTGGCGGTGGCGCGGATCGGTGGTGCGGATCAGGCGGTTGTTGCTGATCTGCCAGCGATCCCAGAGCTCCCGGTATTGGGCACTCACGCCATCGCAATGGGCCTGGGGGCTGAGGCCGGCGGCTTCGGCGGTGCGTTGGATCTTCTGGCCGTGCTC